>NZ_JBFRDK010000032.1:0-45860 GCF_052113545.1 Paenibacillus sp. TAF43_2 | reverse complement strand
TCCTTACATATCCACATCTTAACAGGTAATGAATCGAACTTCCACTTGGATATTGAGTTTGCGATCTCGTTTTTTTTGCATATTAACACACAAAGAAAAACAGGGTACCCGTCTTCTGAAAATCAAAGAGGGATATCCTGTTTAGATGGTATTAAAGTGCTTCTTTAATGATTTTTTTGTAATAAGAGACGGAAAGAATTCCGAATATGGAGTAAAGGATGGTATATAGCAGCATGACGATAATCATCGGAGTTAAAAGCTCTGTTCCAAAGAAAAACCATCCGGATTTGACTGCAAAATAGCTGTGAAGCAGCCCAACCACTAAGGGAATGCCAAAGTTGAACATTTGTTTTATTTTTATGCCCCTTAACAAATCAGCCCTTGTGAAGCCGAGCTTTCGAAGGATGGTATAGTTCGGCTTTTCCTCTTCGCTTTCTCCCATTTGCTTAAAATAGAGAATATTGCCGGATGTGATAAGAAAGGTTAGTCCAAGGAAAGCAACGATAAACATAATCAAGCCCATCGTTTGTTTTTGCTGGTTGCTTGTATTAAGCTGAGAATCATTTCTGTTGTGTTCAGAGAACTTCATCTCATTGAATAGCTGAGTCGCTTCTTTTAGATCAGAACGATCTTTCATATTAATTCCGATATGCAGGGTAGAGTGTTTCTGAATAGCCGGATCAAGATGATTATTTAAGCGCTCAAAAACAGAATCATCGACGATAACTACAGGCAATCCGCCGCTTTTAAACCACCATGAGACGATGGGCTGCTCCTTAAGTCCGATATATTGTTGTGGAATACTTTGAGTAGGATTCACTAATTGTACAGGCCCTGAGTCCTTCAAAGACATGAACTGTTTGAGCATGCTGCTGTAACCGGAGAGATAGATCTCGTCTTTAGACAGCTGAATGCCGTCAACAGACTTTTCGCTGACAACGGGCAAGGTCATCATATCCGAATTCCCAGCCACGCTTACCCCTTCCAGATTGTTATTCATAATACTCTTCACATTGACGTCTACCTGAATGACAGGAATGGTTTTTTCGGTATACGGCAGCTTGTTTTTGTTTAGAGCTTCTTTAAACTGCTCCGCGTCCTGAACGTTCATAAATGCAAAATGTTCGGGAACATTGTTTTTGGCCGTTTTTTCGGCAGAGTAATAAGAGATATAGCTTAAGGATAATAAGCCGATAGCAAGCGCCGACACGGTCGTAATGATCGTGAGCAGCAGCGCATTTGATTTCATCCGGAACATAATAGACGAGAGAGATAAGGTTTCATTTATGTTAAGGTAACCGTTTTTCTGCTTTCGGATCACGTTGAAAATAAAGCTGACCGATCCTTTATAGAAAAGGAAGGTTCCAAGGATGACGGAGCCGAGTATGCCGATCATGGCAGCAAAGAGCGCGGTCATCGTCACAAATTTACCGCCGAACAGTTCGGAAGAAATATAATAGCCCAGCGCTATCAAAAGCAATCCGGCAATGCCGATTAGCATTTCCAGAATAGACACTCTTCTTGCTTTGCCTTCTGTGACGGAATTCACTCTAAACAGCGATAATATCGTTTGTTTTTTTATAAATAAATAGTTCATCAACATAATCAGAAGATAAATAACTAAAAAAATAATGATGGTTTGCTTGAATGCTTGGGTGGAGAAATGCAGCTCAGCGGCCACCTCAACACCGATCGTTTTAAATAAAATCATAATAATTAATTTGGACACAGAGAAACCGACCAGAACCCCAAGCAGGATGGAGCCGAAATAAAGAAAAAAGTTTTCCAGCGTCAGAATGCGGAAAATTTTATTTTTGGTCATTCCGATAAGCTGAAATAAGCCGATTTCCTTGCTGCGCCTTTTAATAAAGATGGTATTGGCGTACAGCAGAAAAATAGAAACGATTCCAACGAGCAAATAAGAAGCAGTCTTAATGGCGGCAGCCCCTTTAACAGAACCTTTCGCCTCATCCATGGCAGGATCAAACTGCAGGGTGACAAAGGCGAAATAAAGAGCAGCGCTAAACACGAGAGCAAACACATAGAGATAATAATTTTTTAGATTCTTTTTTAGATTGCGGAAAATGAGTTGATTAATGCTCATGGTGCACCCCGCTTAGTACACTTTGTGTTGCCATAATATCGTTGAAGAAGTTTTGCCGCGTTTGTTCTCCCTTATAAAGCTGAGAATAGATTTGTCCATCCTTGATGAAGATGACTCTGCTGCAATAGCTGGCAGCTACCGGATCGTGAGTAACCATGGCGATGGTAGCTTGTCTTTTTTGATTTAAACCGCTCAGCTTGTTCAGTAAATCAGAGGCGGATTTGGAATCAAGGGCACCTGTCGGTTCGTCAGCGAAAATAATGCTTGGTTCATGGATAAAGGCTCTTGCAGCGGATGTACGTTGCTTTTGACCGCCAGATATTTCATTCGGATACTTATTGCGGAGCTCATAAATGCCAAGCTCGGTCGCTACCGCCTGAAACTTACGCTCAGCTTCTTTTTTTGGCGTCTTCGTAATCGACAGCGGCAATAAAATATTTTCTTTGACCGTTAGCGTGTCTAATAAATTGTATTCCTGAAAAATAAAGCCTAAACGATTTTTACGAAATTCAGCCAATTGTTTTTCTTTTAACCCAGAAATAACTTTCCCTTCGATTTTAATCGAGCCGCTGCTAATGTGGTCAATCGATGAAAGCACGTTAAGCAAGGTCGTTTTTCCTGAGCCGGATGCGCCCATGATGCTGACGAATTCCCCTTTTTCAATGCTAATATCGAGCCCGCATAATACTTCCTGCTTATTGAATTTGTTTCCGTAAATTTTATGAATTTTGGTTGCTTCCAGAATGAACATGTGATTAACACTCTCCCTAGGTCTATTACTTTTATTGTAAAACGAATGTCCGATTTGTTCCTTCGAATGACCGAACAAATAATAGAAGCATGTGACAAAGTTGTCACATGCTTGTGATACGAACGAATTCATTTCGCTGCGGGAAAGTTAAGGTGAACGCTGTTCCTGATCCGAGCTCGGATTTGACATGGACACGGATCAACAGCGATTGAGCTGCTTTTTGAGCTAAATACAATCCCATGCCTGTTGCGGCGCTGTCTTGGTGCATTGTCGTCGATGTAAAGCCTTTATCAAAAATGCGAGGCAGATCCTTCGGGTCGATGCCGCGTCCATTATCAATGATTTCAAGGATAGTCTGCTGATTCCGCTGATAGCTCTTGATCACGATATCGGAAGGAGGGCTATATTTTACAGCGTTGGTTAAAATCTGTCTGATGATAAAGGAAAGCCATTTCGCATCGCTCAGCGCTTTCGGTTCATCCAATTGAATATCAAAGCCGATCCCCTTCTGGATACACCATGATTGCAGCGTCTTGATTTCATCGAAGATGATCGTTTCCAAATCGGTGTTTTCGATATAGATATCATTTTCAATAAACGGTATGCGTCTCTGATGGAGCTGCTGGTCGAGCAGGAGGTGAATCCGCAGCCATTCATATGTCAAATGCGTTTTCATTCCTTCATCCTGTATACGGTCTATCATGAGACGCATCGCGGTTAGCGGCGTTTTTACCTCGTGTATCCAAGATAACAGCTCATCCTTCTCATGCTCCAAAATCATCCGATTGTTCATTGCAGCCTGCTTCAGCAGTTCCGCTTGATTCGTCATGCTTTTTTCGATCACTTTCTCAAACGGGCTCTCCGGCTCAGCCATACTCGTAGTATCCAGACTGATGTCTCGCTCCTCTAAGCTTCTGATGAACCTTGTTTCTTTATGATACCGGATGACGAAATGGATGATAAAAATAATCGAAGATAAATAAAAGAGGTAGATCATCGATTGCAGGGGAATCGTTGAATCTACATAAGCACAAACAAGAATCAGCAGCTGCAAAATAATAAACAACAGAATCCAGCTGCGCCTCTCCACTATATATTTTCTAATCATAATCATGCGCCTCTTCAACAGCCATATAGCCTTGTCCAACCTTCGTTTCAACAAATCGGCCCAGTTCAATTTCATCGAGCCTTTTGCGCAGCCGGTTCACATTCACAGTAAGCGTGTTGTCACTGACAAACCGTTTATCATCCCATAAGCTATTAATCAATTCTTCCCGGCTAACAATCTTATTTTTACGGTCAATGAGCATTTTTAAAATAAAGATCTCATTTTTGGTAAGCTCAATGGAGCCTTTATGATTGGAGACCAGATTTTTCTCATAATCAACCGTTGCGTCGCACCAGGTTTTAAGCTCGATATGTTCGGTATTGTAATTGTATACCCGCCGAAGAATTGCTTGTATTTTGACGATGAGCACATCGAAGTGAAAGGGCTTTTGTATATAATCATCCGCTCCAAGCTGCATAGACATGACGATGTCCGTCGGGTGGTCTCGCGAGGATAGGAAGATGATCGGGACGCTCGAGTGGGAACGTATCATTCTGCACCAATGAAATCCATCGAATTTTGGAAGCTGAATATCGATGATCACGAGGTCCGGCTTAACCAAGGTAAATTGCTGAATCACTTTCTCAAAATCCGAAATGCCATGTACTTCATATGACCACTGGGATAATCGGTCTTTTATCTCGTTAAATAACGTTGTGTCATCTTCAATTAACAATAGTTTAAACATAGGGTCACCGCTTTTTTTAAAGTTTATTACTATGAATTGTATAGGAAAATCCCTATGTATGCCATAAATGGCACGGAACAAAGTGCTGAATAGAGAGAGGGGATGAGAAAAGAAGGTTGTGCAACATTTTGTGCAAACGTTGTCATTTCGGGAGAAAAAGGTGGATTTACGTGTCGAAATAGGTAAAAGGTGAGAAAAACAATTGACAGCGCTTTATTTTGAGTATTAATATGGGAATCAGCAAACGCTTTCATTGCGCTTTTATGACTGGAACAGCTGTTGTAGAAGATGCGGTTAAAAAGTTTGCATTAATTATGTTATTTGTGCAAACGCTTGCATAAAATCTATAGCTGTTTAGACAGAAGTCAGGGGGTGTTGTGTAAACGAACTTTGGTGTAGACGGAACGGTGCGAGTTGAAGATTGAAAGGTGCAATGATCATAATTTGAGGAGGTTCATCCAAATGGGCTTTGCTTTAAAACGAAAGAAAATGATGTCTATCATGCTTATTGCAGCTATGATCTGGTCGCTAGTGGGCGCAATACCGCTACATACGAACGCCGCGGCGCCAACTCAGGTTGTTCTTGTCGGCGACTTGCAGAAGGGGCTCGGTAACAGCGAGAATTGGGACCCCAAAGCCGAGGCAACCAAGATGAGCGAGAGCGGCAGCGGTTATTATACGTTTAAGGCTACACTGCCAGCAGGCACATATGAATATAAAGTAGCTCTAAATGGAGGCTGGTTGGAAAGCTATGGCTTTGGTAATTACACGAATCCAAGCGGTGTGGATAGCAGCGGCAATATTAAGCTGACACTCTCCGAAGAGAAAGAAGTGACTTTTTATTATAACCACGATACACATAAAATTGCGGATTCTACCTATTACACCCAGGTAGCCAGCGACAAGCTGCCTCGGATTGTTGGGACACTGCAGGTTCCGCTAGGGGAACCAAGTAACTGGGCACCAGAATCGGCGCTATCTATTTTGACTGATACCGATCTGGATGGCGTCTACACGATAACGAAAGATGTACCCAAAGGGGATTACAAATTCAAAATCGTGCTTGGATCGACTTGGGATGACCAGACGTATCCAAAGGATGATCAATTGCTTAGTCTTCCTGCCGATCTTCCAGTAACGTTTAAATATAACGCGAATACAGAAGTAGTATCAGCAGATTTCAAAGCACCAGTTGACCAGAGTCCGAGTCCAGATCCGGTTGACCCGAACCTCGATCCGATTCCGGCTAACCATCTGCGCATTCATTACAATCGGGCAGATGCTCTTTATGAGAATCAAGGAATATGGACATGGGATCAGGTTGCCGCTCCTTCAACGGGCTGGCCGCTTGGCGCAATAGCGTTTCCAGCAGATAAGAGAGACAGCTATGGTGCCTATGTTGATATTCCACTAGCTGCGAATGCCAAAAAAGTGGGCTTCCTTATTGTTAATCGATTAGATGGAGCTAAGGATGGCGGCGATAAAACGGTATCCATAAGCTCCCCTGCAGTAAATGAAATTTGGATTAAGGAGAACGCCGATAAAGTATCTTATTTCGAGCCGGTAGAGCTCCCAGCTAATACCGTTCGTATTCACTATGTGAGAGACGACAAAAAACAGAGTGCTTACGGTTTATGGCTGTGGGATCAGGTGGCGACTCCTTCAACAGACTGGCCAACGGGCGCATCCGCTTTTACAGAGGAACAGGTCGACCGTTATGGCAGCTATGTCGATATTCCGCTTCAAGAGAACGCACAAAAAATTAGTTTTATTGTCGTTAATCGCACCTTGGGCGATGCGGATAAGGACGGTGGCAATCGCTCCTTCAGTCTTGTAGATCGTTACAATCAGCTCTGGATCAAGAAGGGAGATAATAATGTATACGTGTCCCCTTACTGGGAACTGCCTACAGCCCTTGAGTCCGCAGAGATCTTATCCGAAAGTAAGCTCCTTCTCGGATTCACGATGACCGACGGTCTCGCAGCAGAGGAATTGAAGAATGCCATTACAATTACGGATAAGAACGGTACAGCTGTATCGATTAATCAAGTGGTGTTGAACGCTGATAAAAAAACAGCAAATGTCTCGGCAAACATTCAGCTGGATCAAACGCCGCTGAACGTAACTTACCAAGGGAGAACCGTATCCGCAGCTGCAGGCTGGAGAATGCTTGATGAGCTTTACAACTACGAAGGAAATGATCTTGGGGCGAGCTATCATTCTGGCAGCGTCGTTCYGAAGCTATGGGCGCCAAAAGCAAGCTCAGTCGTAGCAAATGTCTATGATAAAGCCGATTCCACTAAGCTAGTTGGCAGTGCCAGTTTGACGAAAGGCGACAAAGGCGTTTGGACGGCAGCTATCGCGCCAACTGATCTTACAGGTCAAGGCATAACCGATCTGAAGGGGTATTTTTATCAATATGAAGTGACGAATGATGGGGTTACGAAACAAGTACTCGACCCGTACGCGAAATCGATGGCGGAGTTTAGAGTGAATACGAAAGGTGAAACCGGTCCAGATGGCGATGCAGTTGGCAAAGCGGCAATCGTTGATCTAGGTGCAACTAATCCTGCCGCAGACTATGATTTTGCCAAAATTGACGGCTATGAGAAACGAGAGGACGCTATTATTTGGGAGGCGCATATTAGAGACTTTACGTCCGATCCATCCGTAGCTGATGATCTTAATGCGAGATGGGGCTCTTATAACGCATTCAAGGATAAGCTGTCTTATATTAAATCATTAGGCGTTACCCATATTCAGCTGCTCCCAGTTATGGCTTGGTATTATGGCGACGAAGCTCAGATGGGAACAAGAGAACTGGAATACTCTGCACAAAACAACGAATACAACTGGGGTTATGATCCGCATAGCTACTTCTCGCCGGATGGCGCTTATTCGGAGGATGCGGCAGATCCCGAGCTGAGAGTAAAGGAACTAAAAGGACTCATTGATGCGATTCATGATGAAGGTATGGGAGTCGTTCTTGATGTCGTCTACACCCATATGGCCAAAGCAAGCTTCTTAAACGATATCGTACCTAATTACTACGCATTCCTAGATGCAAATGGCAAAAACATCGGCGGATTCGGCAACAACCTTGCTACCTCTCACAAAATGGCGGAGAAGCTAATGGTTGATTCGGTTAAGTATTGGTTTGATGAATACAAAATCGACGGCATGCGCTGGGATATGATGGGCGATGCTACTTATGATTCCGTGCAGAATGCATACGATGCAGCAGCGAGTATTAATCCGAATGCCTTGTTTATCGGTGAAGGCTGGGTAACGTTCGGAGGCGATGCTTCTGATCCTGCTTTGAAGGGCAAAGGCGCAGACCAAAAATGGATGGATAAAACAGACAGTGTAGGCGTTTTCTCCGATGAGATTCGCAATGAATTGAAATCCGGTTTCGGCTCGGAGGGCGAGCCAAGATTTATAACAGGTGGAGCAAGAAGCGTGGCTACGATCCTGAATAATATCAAGGGGCAGCCAAGCAACACGCCTGCTGATGACCCGGGAGACATGGTGCAGTATATTGAAGCCCATGACAACTTGCCGCTGTATGATGTTATCGCCCAATCGATCAAGAAGGACCCGGCTATAGCGGCTAATGATCTGGAGATTCATAAACGGGTGCGTCTTGGCAATTTGCTCATTCTAACCTCTCAAGGTACGGCTTTCCTTCATGCTGGTCAAGAATATGGCAGAACGAAGCAGTGGCTTGGGGACGAGATTCCGGAACAAAAGTCTACTGAATTTAAAGATGAAGCTGGAAAAGCTTTTGGTTATTTCATTCATGATTCCTATGATTCCTCCGATGCAATCAATAAATTTGACTGGCAGAAGGCGACTTATGCTGAGCAATATCCAGTCAATCATGTAACGAAGGAGTACACAGCAGGATTAATTAAACTTCGGAAACATACGGATGCCTTCCGTTTAGGCGAAAAGGACCTAGTTGATTCCAATGTCACGCTCATTCCTGCGAAGGAAATGAAAGATAACGATCTCGTGATCGGCTACAAAAATAAAGCAACAGACGGCACCGGCAATTATTATGTATTTATGAATGCTGATCGTACAGCAAGAACGCTTACGTTAACAGAGGATTTAACGGCAGGCACAGTGCTAGTAGATAATGATGAAGCGGGGATTTCGGCGGTTTCTGCGCCATCCGGATTTGAACTGACGTCTAGCTCGATTACGCTTGAGCCGTTGACCGCAGTCATTATTAAGATGGAGGCGGCAGCGCCTGTTCTAAATGCGCTTGAGCTGGATAGCGCTAACTATCCTTTGCAGGTTGGAACGACCCATCAAACGGTAGTTTACGCGAAATACAGCGACGGCAGCAAAAGAAAAGTAACGAGCGTTGTTGCTTATTCTTCGGATAAGCCTGAAATTGCTTCTGTAACAACAGGAGGTCTTGTTAAAGCAAACAGCTTAGGAAATGCAACAATCACAGCTACGTACAACGGAATATCCGTGAGCGCTGTAGTTGCTGTAAAAACGGAATCAACCAAACGGTATGTCCAAATCAACTACATTCGTCCGGATAAAAACTATCAGGACTGGAATATGTGGATATGGAACACCGGTGTGAAAAATGATCAAATCAACTTTGATAAAATCGAAAATGGCATTGCAACAGTCATGCTTGAAATTTCGCAGGATGCGACCAATGTGGGCTTCGTGCTTCGTAAAGGAACAGACTGGGACACTGCGAAGCAGGATATTCCAGACGATCGCGTGATTCCGATCTCGCCAGGGGCTGCTTTTACGAAAGTAAATATAACGAGTATGGTAAAGCAGCTCGATATTTTGCCAACTATTACCGGACCAGTTCTAAAAGATGGCGGCATTACCTTCCTGTACCGGGATGATGCTTTATTTGAAAAAGGACGGTCAAGCGATTTGACCGGGGTTAAGGTAAAGGTGAATGGTGCAGAGCATGAAATGGTTTATGATGCTGCGAAGGAGTGGTTTACTTATTCACTTGCAAATGTAGAAGGCGGCACATACGAATATACCTTCCTTGTGAAGAAGAAAGACGAAGCAGTCGTTGAAATAACCGATCCCAAGAATACGACCAATGGCAAATCAGTCATTACGTATCGGAAGCCTGTCGTAACGATGACAACATCGGTTCATCCTGCTGCGATTTCGTATAATGAAAGCGCGGTGCTCAAATTACAGGCATCAGCATCAGAAGAAGTCGCATTTTCTGAAGGGTATATGGATTTAACGGCAGTAGGTGGATTAGCTAAAGTGYCCTTCGACACCAAGCTGTTTGCACAATCGATTGCCGTGAAAGACACGGTTACAGCGGGAGTAAAAGAAATACCCGTTACACTCATCGATGAGTACGGCAACAAGCACACCCATACAGCCACAATAACGGTAAAAGCAAGAACCTTTGCTGGCAATCTCGACTTTGATTGGGATGAGGCACGTATCTATTTCGCGCTAACTGATCGGTTTGCGGATGGGGATTGGGCCAATAATGCGGATGTAGATAAAGATCACCTTGAAGCTTACCATGGCGGTGATTTCCAAGGCATGATCGACAAGCTGGATTATTTGCAGGAGCTGGGCATTAATACGCTGTGGATCACTCCGATTGTCGATAATATCGATTTCAACAAAGGCGTAGATTTTAACACCAAGCAGTACGGCTATCATGGCTACTGGGCAAAAGATTTCACGAAGCTAGATGAGCATCTTGGTGATATGGATACGTTTAAGGAACTAATCAACAAAGCTCACGACAAGGGCATCAAGATTATGGTCGACGTGGTGCTTAACCATACCGGCTACGGCTTAAAAGCTGAGGATAACCGTCCAGGCATTACGCCGGAGGACAAAGCTCGCTTTGAAGGGATGCTCAGAACAAATGGCGTTCAAGCCAGCACCAATCCAATTGAAGGAGAACTGGATGGTTTGCCGGACTTCAAGACAGAGGACCCTGCCGTCCGTGAGAAAATGATCGAATGGCAAGCAGGCTGGCTGGAGCGCGCTAGAACGAATCGCGGCGATACGATTGATTTCTTCCGCGTGGATACAGTGAAGCATGTAGAGAGCACAACGTGGAAAGCGTTCAAAAATGCTTTGACGACTATCGATCCAAGCTTCAAGCTGATCGGTGAAAATTTTGGCGCTTCAATCGACGGTGACGGCGGCATGCTGCGCAGCGGCCAAATGGACAGCTTGCTCGATTTTAGCTTTAATGACAGAGCCAAAGATTTTACAGATGGGAAGATTGATGCTGTCGATGCATATCTGGCAGACCGGGAAACGAAGCTGGACAACACAGCAATGATGGGGCAGTTCCTAAGCAGCCACGATGAGGATGGTTTCCTGTCTGAGTTTGTGAAAGGAGACAAAGGCAAGCTGAAAATCGCAGCAGCTCTTCAAATCACGGCGAAAGGCCAGCCCGTCATTTATTATGGCGAGGAGCTTGGCCGCTCAGGTCCTAATGCTCGCGACATGAGCGCAGGATTGTTTAGCGAAAATCGTTCAGATATGCCATGGGATCAGTTGACGGCAGAACAAGCGCTGCATGATCATTACGAGAAGCTGCTCAATATTCGGGCGAAGTTCTCGAAGGTTTATTCCAAAGGCTTGCGTACCAAGCTTGCTGGATCGGATACACTAGCTTATTTAGCATTTAATAAACAATTTAACGGCGTAAATGTTGTAACGATTATTAACACAGCCGTGGAGAGCAAGCAGGTTACGCTGGAAGTTCCTTTCGCAGCTGGAGCTAAAGCAAAGGATGAGTACAGCGGAATACTTTATACGGTGAAGGATAATGGACAGGTGACGGTTGAAGTGCCGGGCAGAAACGAAGGCGGAACGGTTATTTTGAGTGAGGTTGCGGATAATGTTCCAACACCTACGACGCCGAGTACACCACAGCCAGCAGACGTCCAAGTGATTGATAATGACATCTTGCGCAGCGGCAAGGATGGTAAAGTGACGGTACAATTTGTCGATGGAAAACATTCGGTACAATTGCCGCTAGATGCAGCAGCAGTACTGGCAGGCAATAGCTTGGAGCTGAAGGCAGCTGGCATTACAATGACGCTGTCAAATGAACTATTGGCATCCATAAAAGGACTTGTGTCTGCGAGTGAAGCGGATGGGGCTCGTATCGTATTCGAGGCAAAACCGTTGAAGACAGCAGATGCGGACGCTTTGGTTGACCGAACCCAGGATGTTCAAGCTAAGCTGAAAGCGGGCTCTCTGGTTTATGATTTCAACTTAAGCATCGTAACGAAGGCTGGAAAAGTGATTCCGGTTACAAAATTTGAGAAGCCGATCCTACTCAGCTTCCAGCTTAACCCGAACGCACACCAAGACATCGTTGGTATCTATTATGTGAGTGATGCTGGCAAGCTGGAATACATCGGCGGCACGCTTAAGGGTGAGTTGATTACGGCTGAGGTATTCCATTTCAGCAAATATGCGGTTCTTGAGTACGATAAATCATTTACGGATGTGCCAGCGAGTCACTGGGCTAATGCAGCGATTAAATCACTAACTGCGAAGCACATTGTTTCGGGCATTAATGAGAAGCAGTTTGCACCACAGGCTAACGTAACGAGAGCAGAATTTGCAGCTATGCTTATCCGTGCTCTTGGAGTGAAAGTAGAAGGCACGGCAAGCTATAGCGATGTAGAAGCGGGCAAATGGTATTCCGCTTATGTGGCGACAGCGAGCAAGCTGGGCATTATAAAAGGTCGCAGTACTTCGGCGTTTGCGCCAAATGAAACGATAAGCCGCGAGGAAATGGCTGTCATGATCATGCGAGCGTATGAGGTTAGAAAGGGAGCGGCTGCAGCTTCGGCGGCAGAGGAAACAACATTTACTGACCGCAGCCAAATTAGCAAATGGGCGGAAGCATCGGTTGCGGCGGCTGCTAAGCTAGGGCTGATACAAGGCAGAGAAAACGAAACATTTGTGCCTAAGGGGAAAATGACTCGTGCAGAAAGTGCACAGGTCATCTATAAGCTTTTAGGGAAATGAGCATTTCTTCAATGTAAGGGTTAGAAAGTTGGCAAATCATTATGTCTAACATGATGTAGTTGCTGAAACAGACAAAAGCCGGGCTTCTCCTTCTGGAGACCCGGCTTTTTTTGGCGTTGTTGTATTGCCGAGTAGAGCAATCAATATCTTTACATCATGACTATAGTTACAGTATACTGTAACTAATACAGCGAGCTGTAAATGGTTGGTTGTCAATAATGAGAAAAGAGGTGAAACGATGGACACATTCACAGCGAAACAAGTTGCGGAGATTCTCCAGCAGGAAGATCCTGAGATGAATTTGAGAACCGTCAGGTATTATACCCAGATCGGGATCGTTCCCCCGTTAGAGCTTGTGGGGAACAAAAGAGTTTATACGAGCAACCATGTTAGTTACTTTCGTGCGATTCTCACGTTAGTCCATAGCGGAGAAACGCTGGCTGCTATCCAAGAAAAGCTGAAGGAGCTCTCTATAGATGAGATTTCCAAAATAGGCGAGAATCTTCAGCTTTATCGCTCCAAAAAAATGCTAACCAATGATACCCATGTCATTAATGATGATGTCATTCTTTCGATGAGCCCACGAATTTCGGCGGAACTCCGGGAGAAAATGGTAAAGACGATCTCTCAAATGCTGAAGGGAGAAGTGAAGTGATGATCAAAACAAGGTTCACCAAATCCGTTATGGAAAATGAAGAAGGCATGAACCATCTTTGGCTTCAGCTTTCTCCAATTCGTGTTGCGGATGATGTTCGTGTTCAGCTTACGCTGCCAAGCGGCATTCATCGTCTGCACAATTTGAGCGGATATGAGGAGACGGATATTCAGGAGATCGTCGTACCCAATCCAATGATAATAAATAACATGATCGTTGAACTATTTACGACAAGCCCAGTAACATGCGGAGAGAAGACCATCATTGTTGCTATCACCTATAGAGAAAAAGAAAAGTCTATTCGAATTGAACATGAAGTGCCATTAAGGATCGTATCTGAGGATGAAATGGACGGCTTGGCCGTTGATGAAGAAGCCGCAGCGTTTATGAAAGAACATCTGGCTCTGAAAAAATCTAATGAGCAATCGGAATATGAATTTATTGATCATTCCCAAACAAAAATCATTAGGATCGAATCGAGTGAATATGCGGATTGGGAGAAAAAATACCGAATTGAAGGGCTTTCACCACGTTAAGCACCCAAAATAATTAATGAGATAAGCATTAATTGATCATACGTGTTCTGCCGAGCCAATACGTTTTCTTCAGCTCCGCCTTGTTCAGCTTCCCGACAGAGGTTCTTGGGAGAGAAGCAACGATTTCCAATCGCGTTGGAATTTTAAATGGAGCAATCTGCTCATGGCAAAATATTTTTAGATCAGTTAAAGTCAGCTCTGCATCGCCCTTAAGGGACACCACCGCAGTTACTTCTTCGCCATCCACTAATAAGGGCGTTCCAAATACAGCAACCTCACGAATTGACGGATGCTTGCTAAGTGCCTCCTCTACTTCTGAGCAGTAAACATTTGCACCGTCAATAATAATAATATCTTTCTTTCGATCCATGAGATACAAATAACCGTCCTCATCAAACCTGCCTAAGTCACCCGTATAGAGCCACCCGTCCAGCAGGGCATGGTTTGTTTCCACTGGATTATTCCAGTAGCCAAGCATGATTTGCTCTCCTTTGCATATAATTTCGCCAGTTTCTCCTTGTTTAACATCTTGGCCATGCTCGTTAATAATACGAATTTGAAATGCTTGTTGCCCCCAATATGGCATGTTGGCTGGATTGCCAACGGATACTAATCGATTTAGCTTTCCTTCATGGAAACATTGGTTTATGTTTAAAAAACTAATAAATTGTCCGCTTTCTGTTTGGGAATAGACTTCGGTAATTTGTGCATTCGGAAAAATAGTTAACGCTTGATGAAATACATTTTCACTGATGGGAGCGCCGCCGCAAGAGATGCCTTCGACGGATTGCAGGCTGCGGGATTTGATATTTTCCATAAGGACAATATCTCGAAATAATAGCCCTACAGTACCCAAAAACCTAATTTGCTCTCGTTCTATGATATCTACGATTTCTTCAGCTCGAACGGGATACTCATTCGGATAAATAAGGCAGCCGCCTTCAAATAAGGTCGTCCACAAAACAAACTGGCCGGTTAAATGGGCTTGATTCATCACGATCGATTTTTTAGAGGTGTTATGCCCGCCGCCCCTCTCAAGGTTCATAAAGGACCAATTGCGAATATGGCGATGAGAATGCATGACGCCCTTGGATCGTCCTGTCGTACCGCCTGTATAAATAATAAGCGCCACGTCATCTGGTGCAGCTTCATGCCAATCCACGATAGCGGGACAATGAACCATAAAAGATTGCAATGATAGGGGGGACTGATCTAAGGTGCATGAAATGAAATGCGCAATTGGCAGTGAAGATAAGGCTTCTAATAGCTGAGATTGTTCGGAGCTGTAGACGAGTGCAATGGGAGCGGCATCTTGTACAATGTTTTTGATTTCATTTGCGGCTAACCCGGGAAAAATCGTTACAGGAATGGCGCCAATGGCAACCGCAGCAAGTTCGGCAATAGCGAGGTACGGTGATGGGGAACTAATCAGTGCAATTCGGTCTCCTGGCTTGATTGCAAGATCATGAAATCCTTGAGCGACACGGTTAACCTTATTAAATAACTGTTCATAAGTAAGGGTTTCATTCTTATCCTTCATTGCATTTTTTGTTGGGTGCATCTGAGCAGTCTTCGGCAATATTTTGGAAAGCAGCATATCATAACCTCCCTAATTAAAATAAGAGCAATAAAACCCATGAATTTACTGTACTATTCAACCGTAACAGGAAGAAGCTGGGGCAGCAAATTGATTTTCCTTATGGAAAAATAATGTTTTTTTTATAAAATGACCAACCGATTGATTGGTGCAGCTACTTATATACCATACGACTGCCAAAGGAGGTGCCGATACCGAGAAAAAACGACTTACTACAATGGTTTGGCAATTTACTTCCAGCAATCAGTAGTTGATTAAAACAAAAGAGGCTGTTCCAAAAGTAGATTTTATTCTACTTTTGGAACAGCCTCTTGTTATGACGGATAATAAATGACCATACTGATTCTCACAATACAATCACCTGAATTGTGATAGACATGGGGAGTATCGGCTGTAAAACGTATGGAATCGCCTGTTTTCACTGTATATTCTTCATTATTTACACGAACGGTAAGCTCGCCATTAAACACGGTTAAAAACTCCTGTGTACCTTCTCTATGTGATTCAGAGCTCAAATAAGCGCCTATTTCCATATCAACGGAATACATTTCAAATCGTCTGCCTTCTTCAAAGGGGAAAAACGGATAAAGCAGAAATCTACCGTTATCTTCTGTTAGTGTTTGTATTTCATTTTTGCGAACGATGACGGTATCGGATTGCGGCTCGTTAATGAGGGAAGTGAATGAAACTTTTAAACCATTAGCTATTTTCCAAACGGTTCCAATAGTAGGGTTGGATTCGCCGCGTTCGATTTGTCCTAACATCGTTTTGCTGACCCCTGTCATTTCTGCTACCTTATCAAGACTAAGCTTTTGTAGCTCCCGCAGGTGTTTTAGGTTATTGGCAAGTACATAATTGATGTCTTCCAAAATAATTAGCCTCCTCGATTGTGCGATATAGCGTTCGTAATGTATAATCATAACGTACATACGTTAAAGAGTACATCTTGTTCAAGTATAGCACACGAGAGGCGGATTTAAATCATGGCTTTAGCTCCTTTTTTGATTTATGTTATTGTGAATACTTTTACGCCAGGGCCAAATAACATCATGGCGATGTCTAATGCGAGCCGATATGGAATGAAGAATTCTATTCGTTTTCTGTTTGGTGTAGCAACTGGTTTCTTACTATTAATGCTGTTATGTTGTTACTTCAATCTGCTATTATATAGCTTCGTTCCTAAAATGAAATTTGTCATGAATATATTAGGAAGCCTGTATATGACTTATCTTGCATTTAAAATTATGAAGAGCAAACCACACCGCAGTGATGGAGATAATCATGGGCAGCTGAATTCATTCTTATCGGGCATGCTGCTGCAGTTCGTTAATTTCAAGGTGATATTATACGGAATTACAGCGATTTCGACGTTCATCATGCCATTTTACAAATCAAATATAAGCTTATTATTGTTTTCGATGTTCCTTGCCTTTGTAGGACTGGTAGCCACATCCTGCTGGGCTGTTTTTGGTGCATTATTTCAAAAATTTCTAGCTGCACATGAGAAAAAGTTCAATATATTCATGGGATTATTATTGATTTATAGCGCAATTACCATGCATTTGTAGGGGATTGTTCAGACAGAAGGGCAGGATAGTTGAGCTGAAAAAGGAGTAGTTTGGCTTTGGCAGCAAAGCTTTTTTTCGGCTAAGTTAACGGAGCACTACAGCTTAATAAAACAGCGGCAGTCAGGACTTATTTTCTCGTCCAAGGCTGCCGCTGTTTGTATTATGAGGATCTAATCCATTTTAAAAATTCGATAATTGCTGCAGCTCTTAGCTTCTACTCCTTGCCATGACGTATGAATAGCCACACGCCGAACAAGATAAGTACGCCGGCTGCCATTTGATAAGCCGTTAGTGCTTCCTTTAATAGAGCCCAAGCGAGCAAGGAGGCGATGACGGGTTCACCAAGAACAGCCATGGATAYGGCTGCTGCGCTCATATGCTTCAGCAGCCAATTGAACAAGTAATGCCCGAACAGCGTCGGTACGATCGCGAGCAGCAAGAAAATGCCCCATTCCTGCGGACTGTAGCCTGTGAAGGAATTGCCGCGAACGAGATTGTAGACGGCGAGTGAAGTCGCAGCAAGCGCGAATACCCAGAAATTATAAGTGAATGCGCTCATATCCTTACGCAATTCCTTGCCGATCATCATATGAACAGCAACAGCAGCTGCGCCTAGAAAGGACAGAACGTCGCCAATCAACGCATCCCTTGAGAGGGAAAAGTCTCCCGATGCAATAACGATGGAGCCGATCAGCGCGATCCCCATCCCCCACAGCATCATGCGATTTGCTTTAATACGGAAGAGCCAGTAGGAGCCGAGCATAACCATAACAGGCTCCAATGTCAAAATAACGGTAGAGCTTGCGACCGTGGTAAGCCGCAGTGAAGCCATCCATAACAAGAAGTGCAGCCCGAGCATGACGCCGGAGAGGGTGAGCAGTCTCCACTGCTTGGCACTGARCTGGAACATTTCCGTGCGGTATTTAAAGACGAGCGGCAGCATGATCAGGTTAGTTAGATAGAGCCTGTACATGGCGATGACGGCAACGTCAGCATTTGACCAACGAACGAAAATGGAAGAAAAGGATATAGCGATAATACCAATAATGTATAACAATTCATAAGTAGCTAAAGACTTGGTGCTGCGGTTCATCGTTGTAAATTCTCCCATACTTATAAACCCCCTGAGTCCAATTGCAGCATCTGCGATGGAAGGATCAGGGGGCTTTATTATATTTATGACCAAACATAAACAGCTCTTGCGGCTATCCGGCTTGTCCAGCTGAAGTTTTCCCAGCTTTCTCGAGTTCTGCGTCAAAATACTGCTGAAGCTCCGTCACTTTTCTTACATCCTCGAATGAGGCTTTGCCCGCTAAATAACGTTCCGCGAAAACTTCCCATTGTGGAACGATCTTTTGCGCGTTCATAGAGCGAATCGCGTTTTTAACCATTCTGCGTTCCTTTGCATTCGTGTACATATCCTTGAACTGCTGCTTAAGCTCGAAATCCAGCTCGCCAAAAATTTTGCGGAATACCTCAGCCGTCATACGAGCATCATCGAGTGCCCGGTGCGCTGAGCCTTCAGCTGTGATTTCAAGATCAATGAGCGCAGCTTCGACGCTGACATCGTTCGTTACGTTCTTATAGCGAATGTAACCCTTCAAGAGGTCGAAATAATCGGCAGCCATCCAGAAGCTGTCATCGAGCTTATGCATCCGCGTATCGTAGACGATCCTCTTTAAATCTTCGCCGCCCCAAGTGAACAGCAGGAAGGAGTCGCTTTTTTTGAGCCATGCGGTGAAATCCCCGATTACTTTCGGGAAACGGCTTGCTACGTCGATGTCTTCCTGTGGAATGCCTGTTTTTTTCTTAATGAAGCTGTTCAGCTTGGAGAAATAGATCGGTTTGATCAATGCGGAAAATTCATCTACCTGTTCAAGTGAACGATTGAGACGAACCGCGCCAATTTCAATAACCTCCATAGGTAATTCGCTTGCAAATTTTCGTCCGTTAAATTCAATATCCAATATAATGTAGTCCAAAATCTTAACCTCCGATAGATAGCCTGTGTTATTCATTCTATCAGAAAAAGTTATCCAGATGGAAACTACAATATGGTAGAACGCCGCAGCAGGTTTATTTTTTTGATTTCATCACATAAAAGACAATCGTGCCAATAAGAATGACGAGGATCACAGGAAGCAGCCATACGCCAAGCGAAGAGACGCCTCCGGATGCATATTGAATAGCCGCCCATTGCACATAAGTGAATAATGCTACAATTTCAAGCTTGACCCAGCTTAGCAGGTGGATGGAGATCTTGTATTGGTAAGAGGCATTTTGCTCCGTAATGGTGGTCATGTAATTGAATTGATGAGGGATTTTGCGTAAATGCGCAAGCCCAGCAAATAATAGGAATGAGATTATCGGTAAAATGACGAGTGCTGCTTTGCTTCCCCATCCGTCAGCCTCGCCTCTCCCGTTAAAGTGAATGGCAATCGTTTGCGGAAGATCAGGCCATTTTACAATTAAATAGATGACGGACGAGAGCAGGAGTAGAACCGATATTCCATCATGCCATCTTTCAAGATTTGATTTTGCAATCGTAAGCTTAGGTAAATTCGCCATAGTGGCAGCACCACCTTATCTCTAGTCATGTGCATACTCATTAATTATAGCGTATGGCTTTGCGGAAAGTAACCTTGTTTACAGTAATTTTCCAAATAAGAAACTCCAGCCTAGGCCGGGGGAGGGCTAAGACTGGAGTTGCTCGATCACTTATTTGTTCAAATATAAGAATTTATAAGTTTGATATTTATAGAAGGCTTATATTTCTCCGTCAAAGCTGCTTCAGCTTCCAAAGGACGCCGAAGGCGTTTTAGCTTGAGCCGCTTAGTTTTCTAAGAGCGTTTCATACGGCGGGAATTCAGCCAAAGCGGGATACGGAACACTAAGTTGATCAGCAGGACCACGAAAA
Source organism: Paenibacillus sp. TAF43_2 (assembly GCF_052113545.1). NCBI lineage: Bacteria > Bacillati > Bacillota > Bacilli > Caryophanales > Paenibacillaceae > Paenibacillus > Paenibacillus sp. TAF43_2. The sequence goes on along the minus strand of NZ_JBFRDK010000032.1, from coordinate 25,908 downwards.
CGAGCACGGCTGCCGCTTTTTGAGCAATCTCTTGAGCGTCGCCAACAATGGCTTCGGATTGTACATACCACAGATGAACGGCAAGTGTAGCACCAGGCGAGAAGAGACTGAAATCCCACATTTCACCGGATGTCGTAACACCAGCAGTTAGGATGATTACGGCGCTTTCGCCGAATGCGCGACCGGCAACAAGGCAGATCCCTGTAATGATGCCGTTAAGCGCAGCCGGAATAAGTGCGCGAGTAATAGTCTGCAAATGCGTGCCGCCAAGTGCAAAGGAAGCGCTCTTCAGCTCTTTCGGTACAGCGCGAATGGACTCCTCTGTTACGCGGGTTAGTACTGGCAAGTTAAGAAAAGCTAGACTGACTGCACCGCCAAGGATGGTCAAGCCAATCTCGAAGTATTCAACGAATAGAGCGATACCGAACAAGCCGAAAATGATAGACGGCACGGAAGCGAGTCCTTCCACGCAAATGCGTACGAAGCCGATGAGCTTATTGTCGGGTGCAAATTCGGCCAAATAAATGCCAGCTGCCATTCCGAGCGGAATAGAGATGAGCAAAGAGATAAATAAGATGTAGAAGGAGTTAAGCAGAGTGGGGCCGATACCGCCGCCTTCTTCAATTTCGCTCGGCAAGCCGAATATGAAATCCCATGTTATTTTTGGAAGACCGTCCTGAAGAATTAGAAAAAGAAGGCCAAAAATAAAAGCGATGATTAAAATGCCTAACGACCAAACAATACCTGTAAACAAGCGATCTTTAAAGCGATTAAGTCCTTTTTTGCTGCTAAAGGGGTTTGCTAATGGGTTCATATCTAAAGCTTGTTTCATACTTGCGACCCCTTTCTTTGAAGCCAGCGAATGGCAACGATCATAAGCAGCGAAATAACGAGGAGCAAGAAGCCCATTAAGTAGAGCGCATAGTTCCAAGTGGAATCAAAAGGAACATTCGAAATTTGCATAACGATGTTGCTCGTAAGTACGGAGGTAGGCTTGAGCAAGCTGTCTGCCAGTTGAGGCGTATTGCCAATAACCATAACGACAGCCATCGTCTCGCCGACTGCACGCGCCATGCCGAGAATAACAGCATACATGATTCCGCTTTTGGCCGAAGGAAGCAGTACTCTCCATACAGTTTGAAAACGAGTAGCGCCCAACGCATAGGAAGCGTCGCTGAATTTGGCTGGTACTGCGCTAATGGCGTCATCACTTATACGGCTTACAGTAGGCAGAACCATAATTGTAAGCACGAGCGCTGCCGCAAGCAGCCCATCGCCCATTCCGCTTCCGGTAACATTTCGAATCAGAGGAATAAGAACGGTCAAGCCTAAATAGCCATAAACGACGGACGGAATTCCGACGAGCAGGTCAAGAACCGGACGCAGCATGTTTTTAAGCCACGGCGGTACAAAGACAGACAGAAATACTGCAATGATTAAGGAAATAGGGACGCAGATTAACAGCGTCAAAGCGGTCAGGGCAAAGGTGCCGAATATGAAAATAAGCGCGCCGTATTGCTCATTTTCGGGATTCCATTCCGTGGAAAAGAAGAAATCTGCTAGTGAAATGTTGCCGAATGTCAAAACGCCGGTACGGAACATAAGCAGCAAAATGAGTAAGAGAATGAGGCAAACAAAACCGGCTGCTGCTATGCACAAGTAACGAAACATACGATTCGTGAAAAACAAGCGCGATCTCCGGTCAAACGGCTTGCTGCTGCCAGTCAAGATCGCGCTGCCGAGCTCAGAAGATAGACGCGGCTGCCTTGCAGCATGAGTGGACTCCAACATAAATTATAGGCTCCTCTGTGCGAAACCCCGCCTTAGCTGTCTAGGGGGTAGCTAAGCTTGTTTCGCAATAAAATATAAATGGGGATAACGATTCATGCGATGAAAGAAAAGAACGATCGACTTAAGCGCTCTTGTGCGCAAGCCGACCGCTCCTCTTGTTTTTAACTATTTAATAGCTGAGATCGGAATGAATTTAAGCTTTTTAAGCGAACCATTTTGGAATTTTGTGCTTTGTACGTATTTAATAAATTCCTTTGTAGCGCCAGTTGGCTCGCCTTTTGTCATATAGTAGCCATAGCCCCATACATTGTATTTCCCGTTAATAACGTTAGCTTCAGTTGGTTCGATGTTGTTGATTTTTACAGCAGTCATTTTGTCTGTTACATAAGCAAGGTCCATGTAACCAATAGCGTTTGGAGTTGTTTCAATTGCGGACTTCATGTCGCCGCTTGTTTTTACTTCTTTGTAGTTGTCGCCTTTGCTCATGAAATCTGTTCCATCAAGCGCTTTGTCTTGGAAGTTAACACGAGTACCGGAACCGAAAGTACGGTTTACAACGATGATATCAGCATCCTTGCCGCCAACTTCTTTCCAGTTTTTGATTTTACCGGAGAAGATGCCTTGCAAGTCTTTAGTCGTTAGGCTTGTTGCAGTTACGTTTTTGTTAACAACAGCTGCGAAAGGAATGATAGCTACTTTATGAGCAACTTGGCCTTCGAATTTCTTGAAGCCTGGAACGTCTTTGGATGCATCCCAGTCAACTGCTCCGATGTCTGCGATGCCTTTGCGTACAGCTTGCGGTCCAGTAATCGATCCAGCTGCGGAAGCTGAGATTTTTACTTTTGGATTCAATTTTTTAAACTCGCTTGATGCTTGAAGTGTCAACGGCAGAAGAGCAGAGGAGCCGTTGATGACAATTTTGCCGCTAAGCTTGCTAGCTGCGGTAGCCGTAGGTGTTGATGCAGGAACGGAGCTGAAGCCGATAACAGCGATAAGCGCTGCGATTGTTAATTGTTTAAACCATTTCATTAGGAATGACCTCCATTAATTAGTTTGTGATGTTTTTCCATTTGCCTTGAACGGATACTGCCAATTGACCATCAATAAGTGCTGCAAAATCGGAGCTGTCCGATACGACTAATTCTGTTGCGCTGTCCGATACGGTTTGCACAAGTTTGTTCGTACCTGTAGTACTGTCAATCTCGTAGATTGCGTTAGTGCTGTTTCCGTCAGCTGTGAGCAGATAGAGCTTACTTCCGCCTTGAACTAATTGGTAAACGTCTTTGTCAGCGAAGAGAGGCGTGCTTGCTTTGCCTGTATTGTCCACCGTTACGAGCTGACCAACGCTTGCTTCGTCTGAACTTACGCTAACATAGCTTACTTTGGAGCCGTCTGCTGCCAGCTTAAGGAAAACTTTATCCGTTGCTTCTTTTGTAAGCTGTACAGGCTTATTATCGCCAACTGTAGAATTATAGAAGTAGATTTGCGGCTCAGTGCCTGTTGCATCAATAGCAACATCATCAAGCTCAACGTCTTTGCTGCTGTCAGCTGTTACTTTTGGCTGCTTGAAGACGTAGAAAGCGAATTTAGTGCCGTCTGCAGATACTTCAAGGTTTGCCTTGTAATCTACTTTATCTTCCAATACTTTGGATACTTTGCCGTCAGCTATAGCAAGCTTGGCGATGACAGAGCTTTTGTCTCCTTGTAAGAAGAAGATGGAAGATCCGTCTTTTGACCATTGAAGCTCATTTTTGATCGAGTTGTCCGTACTTACTTGTTTCGCTTGTTTTGTGCTCAGATCGATGGTGAATACCGCACCGTTTGCATCGGAGTAAGCTACACTTTTGCCATCAGGAGACAAAATAAGATCGGAAGTGTCAGAGGATGCTAGAAGCAGCTCATATTTTCCAGTAACAGCATCAACTAAGAAATCTTCGCGGCCTTCGCCAGCCGTGTTCGATACGATAAGCTGTTTGGAATTAACCCAGATTGCATGCTCAGCGCTATCAAGCAATTGAACCGTATGTATGTTGTTGTCTTCATAAGTGCCGCCAAGTGCTTCAACGAATGCAGCAGGCTCGATGAAAGTGGAGTAAGCCACTTCAATAGCTGGATGCTGAAGTGYAGTTGCAACACAGTTTATGTTAATTGTTTTTGCAGCGATTTTTAGCTTCAGCGTTTTGTCGCCAAACTTTACAACTACCGTATGATCGCTGTTGATGTGAAGAGTCGCGCCGATCGCATTTGTCATGTCCCGAACAGAAGCGAGTGTAACGCCGCCGTCTACGACGGTACGAACGGTTACTGGATTAGCATTTACTAGAAAGCTTGCTGTGCTAATTTGTGCAGCTTGCTTTACTGAAGCGGTTTGTGCGAATACCGGAGTAACTGCTGAAGCGCTAATTGCTGCTGCGATCATCGAGATTGCCATTGCTTTTTTCATTTGCATGGAATTGGGTCACCTTTCTCAAATGGGTATTTTTTTTTATTAATACAATCCAAGGCATACTCGGTCAGTATATACGGTTGGCTTGATCCCTCCCAGGCAGCGCTAGATCAATACATTTTGTAGCGAATCGTTTATTTCTACCTGATCATAACAATGAATTATCATCCCAATATTTAGAAATTGTATCGAATTTGTAAAGATAGACAGATTACCACCTAAATCCAATTCTCCTTCTTTTAAGTAGGAAATAGTAGAAATTTACCCCACTATAAGAAGAAAGTGCACCATGGTCTTTTTTGAACGAGGTTTATAATGGGGGTATGCTCGCAAATCTATTCACTTATAGGAGGACCAATCAATGAACATTTCAATCGGAGGCTATTCATTCAACAACACGTATTTGGAAGGGAAAATGGATATTTTCGGATATTTGGAAACGGTAAAATTCCGGTATCGGATGGATGTGGTCGATTTGTGGAATGGCTTTTTTATAGATCGCAGCAGCAAGCCTATTATGAAGCTGGCCGATGAAAGCTATATTCGCAAAATACGCGAGGCGCTCGATGAAAAAGAAATGCGGGTCGTTAATTTTGCGATCGACGGTGCTCATTTGTGGGACCCAGACAAGGAAATGAGACAGCATTTGTATGACAATGCTCTCCTTCATTTGAAAGCTTCCGTTATTTTAGGCGCGGAAACCGTCCGTATTGATACGGGAGGCAGCTACGAGGACTGGGAAGCAATGAGCGACGAGCAATTTGAATATACGGTAAAAAGATACCAGGAATTTTCCCAATATGCGGCTGACCATGGCTTTCTAATTGGACCAGAGAACCATATGGGTGCGTCACTAAATCCAAATGAGATGAAACGTCTCGCAGAGGCAGTTGATCATCCAGCCTTTGGTTTTCTTGTTCATTTAGGCCGGTGGAAGGAGAATCAAGCAGAAGGAGACCGCATCGTTGCGCCTTGGGCGTACCATACCCATTTTGACGAAGAAACTGCTGACGGTACGCATGCTTTGGAGACGATTCATATGCTGCAAGAATCAGGGTACAAGGGATATTGGGGAGTAGAATATAATGCGCCAAAAAATCAATACGTAGAAACGGAGCTGCTTATAACGAAGGTGAAGAAGCTTCTGATCGAGGCAGATCAACAATCAGGCAGAGGGGCTCAGCACTATGAATAAAATACGAATTGGCATTATAGGCGTAGGACAAATTGGAAAAATGCATATCGAAAAGTATAAAAATATCGCTAGTGCTGAGCTTGTTGCTGTATGCGACTTAAATGAAGCGGAAGCTAAACGAGTTGCTGAGCATTATGATATACCTCATGCCTACTCTGATTTTAGAGAGCTGCTGAAGCGCGATGATTTGGACGCGGTCGACGTGTGCCTGCACAACAATTTCCATGCGCCGGTAACGATTGCAGCGCTGCAGGCGGGCTTGCATGTCTATTGTGAGAAGCCGATTGCAGGAACCTATTCCGATGGCAAGGCTATGGTCGATGCTGCGAAGTTATGTGGAAAACAATTGCATGTGCAGCTCTACACGTTATATGGTAAAGATACGAAAGCTGCCAAAACATTAATTGATGGCGGCATGCTGGGCAAGCTGTACCATGCCCGCTCGTCAGGCTTTCGCCGAAGGAATCGACCGTTTGTTGACGGTTATGGCACGCCTTATTTTACGCGCAAGGAAACAGCGGCAGGCGGCGCTCTGCTCGACATGGGCGTCTATCACATTGCACAGCTGCTCTATTTATTAGGCAACCCGCAGGTTGAAAGAATTTCAGGGAAAGTTTATCAAGAGACGGATATGCTGCAAGAGAGAAGGGAACAAAGCGGCTTTGATGTAGAGGAGCTGGCTACAGGCTTGATTCGGTTCAGCGGTGGTTTGACGCTTGATATCGTTGAAGCGTGGGCTGTTCATCTTGGCGGCTTCGAGGGCAGCAGTATCGCTGGTTCCAAGGGTGGCGTACGCTTGCCGAACGAGCAGACAGGACCGGGGGCTCAGTCCTTCAGCTTCCATAACACGGTTTGTGATATGGATATGGACAGTACGCTGGACCTTGATATGATGGACCTGCGCAGGAATCGCTTATATGAGAATGAGGATGCCTACAGCTCATCTCAGCATCACTGGATCGCAGCTCTGCAAGGCAGAGTGCCGCTACTGCCAACAGCGGAAATCGCGCTGAATACGATGCTCATTAGCGAAGGCATTTATATGTCAGAGGAGCTTGGACGTGAGGTTAGCGCGGACGAAGTTATTGTACGCGCACGTACTTCTGCTGTACAGCTTTAAAGAATTGCTAAGCTAAAGAGCAAGACGAGGGACTTGGATATGAATCAGAATCAGAATCGTACATTTCATTTAATTAAAGCGTTTAACTTTTTTGTATATGGCGCGATTGCTGTGTACAGTACGTTTTTTGTCGTTTATTTACAATCTATTGGAATGTCCACGCTTGAGATTGGTGCGTTAATGGCCGGCGGCCCGATTGTTTCCATCATCGCGAACCCGCTATGGGGTTATTTGAGCGATCGATTCCGCAATGTCAGGCTAATTCTGATCGTGATGCTTATTGGCAGCATGCTTGTCATGCAGCTCGTCTTTTTATATCAATCGTATACGATCATTTACGCCTGTATGCTGTTCTTTTTCTTTTTTCAAATGCCTTTATTTTCACAGAGCAACAGTCTCATTCTGAACAGCATTGAAGGAACGAACCATAAATTCGGCGCTTTTCGCTTGTTCGGCTCGCTCGGCTGGGCGTTTATCGCTTTGGTGGCTGGACCTGTGATTGGGCAAATTGGCATTGAGCGTCTCTGGATTATTTATTCGGTCATGATGCTTATCTCGCTTGCTTTTGCGTTTACGCTGCCAAAAGGCGAGGCGAAGGGTGCAGCCCCTGCCGGCAAAGTGAATTACCGTTCGATGTTCGTGAACCGTTCCTTCTTGTTGTTCTTAATCATAGGTTTAGTGATCTCCATTCCTAACTCTATGAATACGACATTTATCCCGCTGTATATTAAGGAATTGGGCGGAGAGGCTTCCTTAATCGGTTGGTCTGCCTTCTGGTCATCCATATTTGAAATTCCAGTCTTCTTGCTGCTTGATCGGTATTTGAAAAAAAATACAAAAACGATGGTATTATGCCTCGTTGTCATCAGTATCCTATTCGCCTTGCGCTGGTTCCTGATGTCAAACGCAGACACTGCTCAGCAAATTATTTATATCCAAGTGCTGCACTGCTTAACATTTGGCGGCTACTATTATATTGGCACGCAGCTGGCCGTACAGCTTGTGCCTGCTGAATTCAGAGCATCGGGACAAGCGCTTTATGCCCTTACTTGGGGAGGCTTGTCAGGTATTGCGGCGGGTTTTCTTGGAGGCTGGGTGTTTGAGCAAATGGGTCCGCAGGCGATGTATCAATTATGCAGCGTCATGGCTGCGCTCGGGATTGTTGGCTTCTTCTTGCTGTTTGCGCGGCTGCGCAGAGAAGTGGGCACGAGCAGCAAAATAAGCTCTCATGCTGGATAACTGCAACCTTTCTTGTCTTATGGTCGTTCGAATAAGAGAATGGACATCATGTTATAGGAGAGGTGAACGACCATGAGAAAACGACGGAGTTTAGCCTTAACAGCAGTCGCGGTCATGCTTTCTACATCTATTGCAGCACAAGCCTTCGCGGCGGCTCCATTTGGCGATATCGCAAACATTGGCAGCAAAGCAAAGATTGAAGCTTTGCAGCTGCAAGGAATTATTAAAGGAGTGAGCGATACGGCATTCCATCCAGAGGATCATTTGACGGCAGCACAAGGCATTTCTTTGATCGTGAGAACGACGCAAATTAGCCTAGCCGCCATTGATTTTTCTAGTGCGCCTACCGCTGATGGTTTCTATACAAAGGTGAAAAACGATGCGTGGTACGYGGAGGATTTCATCATTGCACACTACAACGGTTTGGACATCCCGGCTGATATTGATCCGCAAGCGCCACTTACGAAAGAGCAGTTCACGCATTATCTTGTTCAAGCCTTAGAGCTTACCGGTCAATATCCGATGATCAAAATGTTTATTAATATCCAGGACGAAAAGGATATTACGACGGCTTATCAAGGAACTATTCAGCGTTCACTGCTATACAAGATTGCGTCTCTAGATGAGAAGGGCAACTTTGATCCAGCGCATGTTTTAACCCGTGCTGAAGCGGCAGGAATGCTGTATGATACACAAGGCTTTATTGAGGCGCATAAGGAAAAGGCGGAACCCGAGCAGGGAGCAGCTGAATAAAAAATGAAATAGGGAAAGGCAGTTAATTAGGGGTTATTTCAGCCTCATTAACTGCCTTTTTATTTTAAAATTATTTTTCCTAGCAACGCGATAATTCCAAGCGGAGTAATAAGATATAAAAGGGTAATCTTTATTTATATCACATTTTATTTTGAAAAATCAATAAAAAATGTAAAAAAGCCTTGAAATTAATTCAAGGCTGTAGTATCTTCTGTATAGGAAACTTTTGGGAGGTGAACGGTAATGGAAAAGATGGCAATGCAAATGATGRTGAACATGTGCATGGATGAAATGATGTGCAAGATGAAATCCATGAAGATGATGATGGACATGATGATGGAAATGAAAATGATGGACAACATGGATATGAACATGATGATGATGAAGATGCAGGAATGTGACGAAATGTCCACGATGATGATGCAAATGATGCGTGACATGGAGCAAGTATCGATGTAATCATCTATGAATCTGACCATTCATAGAGGTTAGTATAATCGGCAGAGCTGTTCGCGGCATGCCGTCGTATATCGTTTTTTCCTACATAGCTAAGCAGAGCAGCCAACTGCATGCAGGCTTTTTTTTATTTCTAGACCTTCACCATTGCGCCTCGAACCTTCGCCTTATAACGCATAGTGGGCTTTCAGCTTGCTGGCGATCATCACCCGTTGAAGCTTAAACTCCCAAACCTTTTCTCTTAGCTGAATCTGCTGCTCCGAATTATGCGCATTCCGAAGCTGCTCGTAAATATCAAGCATTTTACGATTGATTTGATCGAAGCGAAGCCATAGATCGACACGAATGCCATGCTCGATTTCAAGGCGGATATGATTATCTTTGGCGTGCAGGTTTTGAAGGATTTGTTGCTGCCACTCTGCATCTCCGATCATTACAGCAAAGTTATAAAGATCCAAATAATCATCAACCCATGTTGCTGCAATTTGTTTCTCGGAATAAGTCATGCTGGTCAGCTCCAATCTCCGTTTTGTTTATATACCTAGTATTATACTAGGAATTAAGGGGATTGCAAGCAATTTGTAATTATTGTGTTTTTGTCCCATTCGGTTAGGAACTGGTTTTATGTTTGAATGCTGCAAAAACAGCGAAGCCATTATTTTTATATACGCAGTCGGAATGAACAAAACCTGCCTCACTCAGCCATCTAAGCTGATCCTCTACAGTGGCATTAATGTCGACGCTTCGGCGCTGGATGGCCGCTTCGATTGCGCCTGTGGTTAAACCGCTTTGCCGGATGGCTGTTGTCCATTGCGACATATAATATTGATCCCAATAAGCGGTTGTACCCGCTGCTTGATCAGCATTAACGAAGCTGCCGCCTTCTTTTAAAAGCTGATGAACGGTATGAAATAAGCCGCGTTTTGCTGGATGCGATAAGTGATGGATGGACAAGGAGGAGATGATGGCATCGTATTTTTCTGTGTAAGGGTAGCTTGAATAATCAGCAGCTATATAGCTGACTGATGGGTCAGCTCCGAAGCGAGATTGCGCCTCCTTTAGCATTTCTTCGCTTAAATCGATAAGAGTAAGATTGGCATTTGGGTATTTGTTGCGAATCATAGATGAGGAAAGCCCTGTTCCGGCACCTAAATCGAGTATGCACGGGGCATCGCTATCACAGTGAACCAAGTTGGTTGCTATGCTGTAAAAATCATCAAAGCAGGGGATCAGTTGGCGGCGCTGACGATCATATTCAGGCGCGACAGCATCAAACTGTTTTTTTACATTTTCATTCACAATAATGCCTCCTCGAATAGTGGGCTGAGTGCTGATTTTTCATTTTCACTTGAGTTAATCAGTATATTATAGATTATTGTTTCATAATGGAAATATATAATATGAATATACTTTATAGTTTTAAACTATGAATGAATCGATTTCAATCCGTTAAAAAATGGGTATTGCGCATCCGAGTTTTTGATGGTACGATTGGTAAAATTTTAAGATCACTGATAAACACATATGGCAAGTTAATAGCTTTTACATTCGATGACGAGAAAGAGTACGTTATGGGCCTGATCGAACAGAGAGTTGGGGCAGCTGAAAACCAACGTTCGGGTAGTAGCGGAAAGCCATCTCCGAGAAGCAGGCTGAACGAGAGTAAGCTCTGCCGCATTTCCAGCGTTAACGGGAACATGTATTGCTAGATACATGAGCAGAGTGTCGCGCTTTTGGCGTGAAACTAGGGTGGTAACACGGGTAGAGACTCGTCCCTTTATAGGGATGGGTCTCTTTTTTTGTTTTTTATCCATATTTTAGGAGGAAAAGTAATGGAGACATGGTCGATGAGCAAAATGATTTCACCAATGGTGCAGCAAATTCCGCCTTCGGGCATTCGTAAATTTTTTAGCCTGGCTGAAGGCAATAAGGATATTATTTCGCTTGGCGTTGGAGAGCCTGACTTTGTTACGCCTGAGCATGTAAGAGCGGCTTGCGTCCGTGCGCTTGAGCAGGGCAAAACCTCCTACACTTCAAATGCAGGGCTTATTGAGCTTAGAGAAGAAATCGCCAACTATTTATACAATGGGTTCCAAGTGAAATACGAACCATCGAATGAAGTGCTTGTTACCGTTGGAGGCAGTGAAGCCATTGATCTTGCACTGCGGGCGTTAATATCGCCAGAGGATGAAATTATTGTTCCTGTTCCTAGCTATATTGCCTACGCGCCGATCGCGCAGTTAAATGGCGGCAAGGTCATTGAGGTTGAAACGTTCGCTGAGGATCATTTCAAGCTAACGGCAGAAGCCTTGAAAGCCGTCATTACTCCGCACTCGAAGGTGCTTATTTTAAATTATCCGAACAACCCGACAGGGGCTGTCATGACCTATGAAGAGTGGCTTCCTGTTGCTAAGGTCGTGGAAGAAAATAATCTAATCGTTATATCCGATGAAATTTATGCGGAGCTGACCTACGATGCGAAACATGTAAGCTTCGCTTCACTGCCAGGCATGCGGGACAGAACGCTGCTTATAAGCGGCTTCTCCAAAGCTTTTGCAATGACAGGGTGGAGAATCGGTTATGCTTGCGGTCATCCGGAGCTGATCGCAGCGATGCTCAAAATTCATCAGTATACCGTCATGTGCGCACCAATTATTGGGCAGGTTGCGGCGATAGAATCACTTCGCAATGGATTAGATGAAAAGGATAGGATGATTGAGGCTTATGCGCAGCGCAGACGGATGTTTGTTAAGGGCCTAAGGGAAATTGGCCTGCCCTGCCATGAGCCGCTGGGCGCGTTTTATGCTTTCCCTTCTATTGCGCATACGGGACTTACTTCCGATGCATTTGCGCAAAAGCTATTGTTTGATGCCAGTGTTGCTACAGTGCCTGGGCATGTGTTCGGCCTTGGAGGAGAGGGCTTCATTCGCTGCTCCTACGCATCCTCTGTATCAAGGCTTAACGAAGCGCTTGAGCGTATGGATCGCTGCTTGAGGACACCCGGTATGTCCGGGAAATAAAGAAGGGAGCCAGCATAGGCTCCCTCACGGCTCGGACGAGTGGATCAATCGCTTGGAAAATAAATACTGATCGAGGTGCCTTCATCAATCGCAGAGCGCACCTCGATTCGTCCTTGATGTGCTTCTACGATCATTTTGGCGATGCTCATGCCAAGGCCAGTGCCGCTGCTTGATTCTTCCGTATTCGTTCCGCGGTAATATCTTTCGAACAGCTTGTTGACAGTGGCCTCGTCCATGCCTCTCCCGTTGTCGGAGACGCGAATGTAGGCATCATCATTCAGCATGCCGCAGGTTACCGTAACGGTTATGCCTGTAGGATTATGTTTCACGGCGTTCGAAAGCAGATTATCCATTAGCCGCTGCATCCACTTTGGATTGCCATATAGGCTGACAGGCAGCTCGTCTCCCTCATAAAGGAAGTCTACCTCGGCAAGCGTAGCATCGTTCACATATTTGAGTACTGAGCGTCTAACCAGCTCGCCAAGCTCAAATTCATGTCGATCCATATGGACGGTTCCATGCTTTATTTGATAAATATGCGAAAAGTCATTCATAAGCTCCAGCATATAGCTGCTTTTTTCACGAATCATTTTGCCCATGTCCTGAAGCTCTTCATCACTCCACTGCGCAGGGGAGCTTTCCAATATATAGCCGTAGCCTTGAATGGTAGAGAGCGGCGTGCGCAAATCATGCGAAATGCCAGTCATCCATTCCTCTCTCGTTTTCTCAAGCTGGCGCCGATCCTTCTCCGTTTGCGCCAGCCGCTCGGCCATTTGGTAGAAAGCCGCAATCACTTCCCGGTAAAGGCGGTAGCGAATACGCAGCTTGCCGCTGCGGCGGAATACTTTTTTGCGATCCTTTGGCGTAAGCACCTCGTCGTACCGTCCATTGCCCATCCGCTCGAACCAGCCGGCGAATAGGATGAGCGGCTGACCATAGCGATAGCCATGCCAAATGGAGATAGCAAGGGAGAGCAAGAGCAGCGAGCCGCCTATCCAAATGAAGATACGTATGGCTTCCGATAGGATGGGCTGCTTCGTATACGTTATTTGTTCATTTGGCGTGTGCAAAATCCAAGTCATATCACTATTTTCAGGCTGATACACAAAGATGTTCGTATCATAATCACCAGGCTTTTGCTGCATAGTCAGCACTTCCAGCGGTTCATATACATCGATAGCTGAAGTCTGATCTCCAATCGTTTGAACACTTTTGCCTTCTTGGTCGACGATTAGCAAATAGCTGTTCGTTTTCCTTAGCTCAGTGAGCAGGTCATTCTTATATGCCTCATTTACTAGACCATTCTGCTGGTATGCCATATACCATGCAGTCAGCTTCTCTTGCTGCGGATTTTTGTAACCAAGAAGAAAGAGCAGCGGAGTAGAGTACGTCAGATCGAGCTCGTTATCGACGGTATAAATGCCGGATTTTTCGGATTGCTGGATGGCTAAAAGCTGCGTAATCGAATAAGAAGTCGGCTGCTCTTTCGGCGAATGGACGGAATAAATAACCTGCCCTTTGGAGTCCACGACTTGCAGCCACATATCACGCTCTTCAATGAGCTCCTTCCAGTGCTTCGACATCTTAATCTCTTTTTTCGAATAGTCGGTTTCCGCGACAATGGRACTAAGCGCGCCGGCGGGAAAGTTCCGTTTGAGATCCTCGTTCGTAATTTTATTAATAAGGACAAGAAACAGCACGATCATCGCAACGAATATGAGAATGGAATAGACGACGAGCTGATATGTAAAATGAAAGGCCATTCGGCGTTGAACCTTCATAGGCTTACAGGCTCCTTAACTAATTTGTAGCCGAGGCCACGAACGGTAAGCAGATGCGTCGGCATACTGGGATCATATTCAATCCTCTCGCGAATTCGCCTGATGTGAACCATAACCGTGTTGTCGTCCCCTAATCCGTCAATGCCCCATACCGCTTCATAAAGCTGGCCTTTCGAGAAGACGATGCCGGGGTTTTTGCAGAAATACAGCAGCAGCTGAAAAACCTGTGCAGGGCATGATACCGGCTGATTATCTACTAATAATTCCCCAGCTGCTTCATTTAACTGAAAACGGCCATAACGGTAGGTTTGATGAGGGGTAGAGGCAGCAGATATTGACGAAGCGAATGTTGAATGCGGTGGAAGTGATTCCGCCTCTTCCATGCGGCGCAGCCTTGCTTTAATGCGAGCGGCAATCTCCAATGGATTAAATGGTTTCGTGATATAGTCATCGCCGCCCATCGCAAATCCGGTCAATATATCGAGATCGGATGCTTTGGCGGTTAAAAATAAGATATGCGGATTGCCCAGCTGTCTAATTTTTGAGCAAAGCTCAAATCCGCTGCCGTCGGGCAGCATCACATCCAGCAGCACGATATCGGCTCCGTAACGAGCGATCGTATCGAGAGCTTCTTGGCAGGTTCCTGCCGTATGGATATGCTGAAAGCCTTCCTTTTGGAGCACCAGCTGCAGCATTTTTACAATAGAAGGTTCATCTTCCACTATGACAATTTTGTTCATGTTCATCACCCCGTTTTATGCTAGCACACCAACCTTAACATCTGTTGAACAAAATTGAAAAAAATTAAGCTGCTGTTATGATTCCGTTTGTACGCTGTTCAATTGGAATCCTTATGATTGGGTAAGAGGTGATGGGAATGATAAATCAAAATGAAACGGGACAGCGAATTCGCGTTATTGATGCGATTAGAGGGTTCTGCTTGCTTGGCATCCTGCTGGCGAACATGCTTATTTTTCAATATGGCATTTATGGGAAAGAGGAAATGAAGCTATTTAATCCTTCTCCTACAGATGAAGTAACGCATCAAGTTCTCAAGGTAGCGGTGGAAGGCAGCTTTATGCCTATCTTTATGTTTTTGTTCGGCTACAGCCTCTTTAAGCTGCGCGAAGGACTAGTCGCCAAGGGGCTTAAGCCAGCGAGGTATATGGTACGGCGCTTTTTTATGCTAATAGGGCTTGGGCTTATGCATAGCATGCTCCTTTGGGAGGGCGATATTCTACTTGCATATGGGATCGCCGGTTTTTGCTTATTGTTGTTTATCAAACGGAAGCCAAAGACGCTTATGATATGGGGAGTAATTTTGAGTGTCTTAATGGCTGGCATAAGCTTCGGAATGGAGAAGGATAAACCAGAAGAGAAAGCTCGCATGCAGGAATATGTGGTAGAATCCAAAATGGTGTACGGGGAAGGAACCTATCAAGAAATTATGAACTTCCGCCAAGATGAGGATCCATTAGAAATACCTGCGGCAGTCATGGCGGTGCTGGTAGTTATGATGCCATTTATGCTGTTGCCAATGTTTTTGTTTGGAATTGCAGCTGCGAATAAGCAATGGTTCCATAATCCGAAGCGAGAGAGACGCAGATATGCGTGGATCGGCGGTATTTTGCTGCCGCTGGGTCTATTATCGAAAGGCGTGGCAGTGCTTCAACCAGAGTGGGCTTGGAGCGGCGTGTTATTGAGTTTGGGCGGACAATTGCTGGCCTTTGGGTATATTTTTGGTCTTGCGTTCGTCATGTCGTTTTTATCTAAACGATCCTATATCATTATGGCATTTGAATCGGTAGGACGCATGTCTATGACCAACTATTTAATGCAGACAGTGATTTGTACCACTATATTTTATGGATATGCGTTGGGATGGTTTGGAGAAATCGGTGTGCTTAACGGGGTACTGCTTGGCATAGCCATTTATGCCGTTCAAGCCGTTGTGTCCAGCTTCATCCTGTTCTGGTTCAAAAATGGTCCATTTGAGCGACTGCTTCGCATTGCAACATATTGGTCGTTTAGCGGAAAAGCTCGGGTTTCGAAAAAAGCAGCAGATGCACAGGCTGCTAACGCTGGTTTGTAAGCAATTCGAGGAGCAGACGATGTTTACGTTCTAGATTTACGATTCGGTTATTTATACAAAAAATCCCCCTCGACCGGTGCGAATGAAGCCTCGGCGAGGGGGATTTTCTTTTAACAGGTGATTAGTTCACTTTAGTAAAGCGGCCTTCAATTTTTGCCGAGATAGTACCTGCTGTGGATTTCGCATTAATGTATGTGATCGTAGCGTCAAGATCTACAGGACCAGCTTCACGGTTTGTTCCTTTCAAAAGCACCGTGTAGCCGTCGCCGCCTGTTGCCATAAAATCGTTCACGACAATCGTATAGGCTGCTGCGTCATCTAGAACAGTGCCATCTGCTTTCTTGATTTCAACAATCTTTTGGCCGTCTGGCTTGCTATCGTCATACTTATATGTGAAACCGGAAATTTGGCCAATCTTCGGGCTTGTTCCTGCCCATTGCTGATTCATCAGTTCTTTCATTTGCGCGCCAGTCAGCGTCATCTTAATGAGCACATTGCCGAAAGGCTGTACGGAGAACATGTTTCCGTAAGTGACATTTCCTTGTGGAAGATCATTACGGATTCCGCCCGAATTCATGAATGCAAAGTCCGCTTTCATTACTTCGCGCATGCCATCGGCAATTAGGTTTCCTAGCGCTGATTCGCCGGAAGCGTTAGTTGTACGTGTAATGGCAGCATCCGTTTTAGTAACCGGTGCGTTCATAACTGGAGCGTTCAGCTCTTGGTACGATTTGATCATTTGTGCAATTTCTGCATCCGGGGTAACGCCTTCGCGTTTCACTTCGACGACTTCGCCTTTAGCGGAAATAACGTTATGCGTTGCACGATCGATAACTAGATCCACATCAGAGAATGCCGTACCATAAGAAAAGGCTTCAATGACAAGCTTGCCGTCGATCATTTTGTTCAGGCCGCCATGGTTGTGGCCTGCGAAGATGACGTCTACATCATCATCAACGTTGTTAGCCAGATCGACAACTTCGCCAGTTGGAGCGTCGGCTTTGCCATCGAATGGATCATGCGCCAAAATAACGATGGTGTGCACGCCTTTCGCTTGCAGCTCTTTCACTGCTTTGTTAACCGCTGGAGCTTGCTCGATAAAGTTAAGACCTTTAATGCTTTCAGCTTTTACGACAGAAGGCGTAATATTTGTTACGACCCCGATAAAACCGACTTTAACTCCGCCAACCTCAAGTACTTTGTAGGCGTCAAGCAGCGGTTTGCCGTTTGCATCCACTACGTTTGCAGCGACATACGGGAAGTTTGCACCTGCGAAATCCTTGCCCGTTTTCGGGTTTTTGCCTCCGTTGATTAAGCGGAGTGCTTCAGCAGCGCCAGCGTCAAACTCATGGTTGCCGAGTGTGCCGATATCGAAGCCGAGGCGGTTCAAGAAATCGATCGTCGGCTCATCCTGCAGCATCGCGGATACCGGTGCGCTGGCACCAACCGCATCGCCAGCATGCACAAGCAGCGTGTTCGGATTCGAAGCTTCGCGTTGTTTCAAATATGTGGCCAAATAATCAGCGCCTCCGAGTGTCGACACGACTTTGCCCGCTGCATCCTTTACATCTTTTTTGTAATCCAATTGTCCGTGGAAATCGTTAATGCCCAGCAATTGTACCGAAATATCGCTGATCAGCGTATGAACGACTTTCGCCGCTTCTGCACGAGTCGATGACGCTTTAGGGACAAACTTGCCTTCGCCGCGTCCGTTCATAACCCCGCGGTCAACGACGATATTCACGCCAGCTTTTGCCCAAGCACTAATTTGAGCATCGTCGGCCATTTTTTTGCTATCTGCTACGATCGTCTCTTTGCCTGCTTTGAGTTTCAATGCGTTGCTTGCCATTACCGCCATTTGCTCACGCGTAATTTTGTCGTTCGGAGCAAATTTGCCTTTGGAAACTCCGTTAACCAAACCGTTCTCGCTTGCCGCTGCAACGGATTCCGCATACCATGCAGTCGCTGGAACATCGATGAACGAGCTTTTGCTCTTCGCAGTCAATTTCAAAGCTTTCACGAGCAGTGTCGCGAATTCCGCGCGGGTAACGTTCGTGTTTGGCTCGAAAGTAGTATCGGTTTTGCCTGTAACGATTTGTTTTACAACCAGCTCATTAATGGCAGGGGAAGCCCAGTGAGAAGCTGGTACATCAGTAAATAGCTTGTTCAGGTCGAGGGAGAAGATGCCGAAGCCCTTTTCATCGACTTTATCCAAGTAACGGATGTTGTTCGTCGTTTTTGCATACTCCGCCGCTTTTGGAGAAGAAGTGAATGTAACCTTTACATCGCCCATAACTGGAGCAATCGACCAGTTGTTATCGATCAATGGATTAATTTGCTTATTCGTGCTAATGTAATCCATTAAGATTTGGCGATTTTCGTCCGGTGCGTCAATAATATATTTGCTTCCTTTAACGCCTGGGAAGTTGCCGCCGCCGCCAGCACGGTAATTGTTAGTAATAACGATGAAATCTTGATTTGGATCTACCGGCTTGCCTTTGTAGTTTAACTTAATGATCCGGCTGGAAGCTGCATCATTAATCGTACCATCAACTTTATATTTAGCTGGTTTGGTAACGTCTACCTGGTAAGTTACGCCATCGATCACGTCAAAGTTATACACTTGGAAGGAAGGATTGAGCAGTTCTTGCTCTTCCGATTTGCTTGGATCGATTTGATTGAATTTGCCAGCAGACATTTCCAGCCATTCTTTCACAACAGAACCCTTAACCATAATCGCTTTAAGCGTGTTGTCGTAGAGATAGAGATCGCCTGCACTCTTAATCGCGAGCGGGCCGGCCTTAATTTCTGTGAATTCCTCAACGCCATTGCGTCCCGCCTTGAATGGAGCGCCTACGGACAAGATTGGCGTGTCCTTGTATTCGGGCAGGTTTTTCTTAATATAGTTTTCAACATACCATTTCTGTGCGTTCGTTACGATCTGAACAGAAGGGTCGTCTTGTACGAGCGCAAAATAACTGTGAATCGGCGCCGTTGTTGTTCCAATCGGATTGTTTGCGTATTTAATCGTTGCTTCGTGATCACCGTTCACGGCGTCGATGATCGCTTGATCGATTTCAACAAGCGGTTTTTTCGCTGCGCTATCGTAAATCGCTTTCGTAGAAGACTGGGAGCCAGCAACTTTCCATTTGCCGTCCTGTTTCTCTAGCGACAAATCGATAATTCCTAGATTGCTTCCGCCGTATCCAGCTTGCACGGCAGGCACTCCATTAATCGTGCCCTTCGCATTGTCAACGCTTGCATATACTTTGCCAGAAGCATCCTTAAATAAAGCGTCGAGCGATTTCTCGTCAACTGCAGGGAATACTTTATGAGTATGAGAGAATGTAATTGCATCAATACCAGACACCTTGCTTAGAAGCAGTACAGCATCCTCAGCGTTAGTATTTGCTTGAGAGTTGCCATTAAAGCCCGTGTGCGCCATAGCAATAATAATGTCTGCGCCTTCCGCTCTCATTTTAGGTACAAATTTCTCAGCAGTTGCGGCAATATCCTTCGTAATGACTTTGCCTTCAAGCCAAGTTTTATCCCACTGTGTAATTTGCGGAGGTACAAAGCCGATAACACCGATTTTCAGCGTCTGCTCCTGACCGGATTCATCAACAACTTTTTTCGTAATAATTTTGTAGGGCTCAAAGCGGTTCACATCGTTATCCGGATTCGAGTCCTTATCATCGATATATACGTTTGCGCTCACATAAGGGAAATTGGCGCCTTTAAGAGCGTTGTCCAAATAGTCTAATCCATAGTTGAACTCATGGTTGCCTAGGGTAGCAACGTCGTAGTCAAGTTGATTCATGGCCTTATAGACGGGATGAATCTCTTTGTCTTTAATTGGAGCTACGACTGCCTTGTAAGTGCCAAGCGGCGTGCCTTGAATAAGGTCACCGTTGTCAACAAGGAATGTGTTCTTTGATTCTGCTCTAGCCGCTTTAATCAGATTTGAAGTTCTAGCAAATCCGACCGTATTGGAAACGGCATCCTTGTAATAATCGTACGGCACAAGATTGGTGTGAATGTCTGTTGTTTCCATAATTCTGAGTTTCACGCTGGACCCGGCATCCGCTGCTGCTGCGAACATGCCGTTAAACGGCATCGACAGCACGAATAAAGTCAATGATGAGACAGCGAGCTTTCGTAAACCCTTTTTCCCCTTAAGCTGACCTTCTTGCATTCTACCAATCTTCCTCTCATGTCATAAATGTTAACATAAACATATTAGAGCAGAAGCTACTAAATTCCAATACTATATTTTCGAAATTTAATAGAACCAAGCTAATAATAATGTATATTTTGAAAAAAGAACAAGAACAAAAAATGGAAGGATTTATAACGAAAAGCGTTCCACTTAGCAGCTTGTTTATGTTATTTTTATAGGAACAAAACCATTTCATAGAGAAGAAGGAGTGAAACGTATGACAACGCAAACAAAAGACTGGATTTTGCACTCCGTCATTTTTAACTTAAAGCATGAACAGGGCTCTGCGGAGGAGCAGCAGTTTTTGGAGGATGGCGAGCGGATTCTTACTTCGATTCCGTCTGTTAAGAACTTTCAAGTGTATAAGCAAGTAAGCGGGAAAAATGACTACCGCCATGGCTTCGCAATGGAATTTGCAAATCAGGCTGATTACGATGCTTATAACGAGCATCCGCTGCATGTGCAGTTTGTAAATGAACGTTGGGTGACAGAAGTAGAAAAATTTCTTGAAATCGATTACGCGAAGTAGGACATTCCATTGAAGATTTAGCTGATACGACATATAATGAGCGGTATAGAATACACATTTTCGAACAAATACGAACATAATGGGAAGAGGGACTAAGGGATGAAAAAGCTTAGAGTGCTTCAGCAGTTGACGGATGCCGGCGTCGTGGCGGTATTGCGTGCGGACTCGCCTGAGGAAGTTGTGGAAATGTCACGCCGTGCAATTAAGGGCGGTATCAAAGCGATTGAAATTACGATGACAGTGCCATTTGCGCTGCGTGCCATCGAGCAATTATCCAAAGAGTATTCAAGCTCCGTATCGCCTGATGCTGACAACTTTGCTATTATCGGCGTCGGCACAGTACTAGATCCAGAAACGGCACGCGCTGCTATATTGGCAGGGGCGGAATATGTCGTTTCTCCAGCGCTTAATCCGGATACGATCAAGCTTTGCAATCGCTATGCGGTTCCTATTTTGCCAGGTACAATGACCATTCATGAAATTCAAACGGCATTGGAGCTGGGCGTTGATATCGTGAAGCTGTTCCCAGGAAATCTATATTCACCAAGTGTCATTCCTTCTATTAAAGGGCCGTTGCCGCAGGCTAACGTTATGCCAACCGGCGGCGTATCGCTCGACAACCTAAAGGACTGGATCAAAGCGGGTGCGGTAGCGGTCGGTATCGGATCCGATCTAACGAAGGACGCTGTAAAAACGGGCGACTTCTCGCTCATTGAGAAGAAAGCCGCAGCTTATATCGCAGCATACCGCGAAGCAAAAGGACTTTAATCAAATACCTGACGGAGGCTGCCTCTGTCAGGTTCTTTTTTTTGAAATAGAAGAAAGGAAATCATTTTCTCATACTTATGTTTAGAGGGGGAAATCCAGCCAATGCTGAAACGTGAGCAAATTCGAATTCGTGATCCTTACATACTCGTAAATGAGCAAGAGCAATGTTATTACCTATACGGTACAACGGATGAGAATGTATGGTCAGCTCCAGGGACGGGGTTCGATACGTACAAAAGCACTGATCTTGAGAATTGGGACGGGCCTTATCCAGCCTTCAGGCCGGAGCCGGATTTTTGGTCGGATCATCATTTTTGGGCGCCTGAAGTGTATGTTTTCGATGACAGCTACTATATGTTTGCTTCATTTAAGTCAGAGGATAAGAGGCGCGCAACACAGGTTTTAATAGCGGACAGCCCTCTTGGGCCTTTTGTCCCGCTTACAGATAAGCCCGTAACTCCATCGGAGTGGGAATGTCTTGACGGTACGCTGCATATCGAAGCGGATGGAACGCCATGGATGGTATTTTGCCAAGAGTGGGTGCAGGTGAATGATGGCAAAATGTGCGCCATTCCATTGACCGCAGATTTAAAGGAAGCGGCTGGAGAGCCGATCACGCTTTTCTCCGCATCGGAAGCAGCTTGGGCAACTCCTTTTGGCGATGATCATAACAACTATATAACAGACGGCCCATATCTATATCGTAATCAAGCAGGCGAACTGCTCATGCTTTGGTCAAGCGGTTCGAAAAATGGCTACGCTATTGGGATCGCACGTTCAGCCAGCGGAACGATTGAAGGGCCATGGACGCAGGATGCGGAGACGCTTTTCCCGCAGGATGGCGGACACGGGATGTTATTCCGCTCATTGGAAGGAGAGCTTATGCTTGCCATGCACTCACCCAATAATGAGCCGGATGAAAGAGCTGTATTTATTGAAATTGAAGAGAAGAACGGTACGCTGCAGCGAAAAGAATAACGAAGAAAAATAGGCAGCTCATGACAAGCCAGAGGCGATGTTTGCTTTAATCACAGGCGTTGCTAGGTCGAAAGGCTTAGACTTCTTTCCTATAGAAGTATATGATCAATACATATGGAATTTTAGTGTAACGGTCATATTCATAATCATGATGGGATGGGTAGTATGAGATCTACTATTATTGAGGACATGCTAACGATAGTCTCAGCAAACATTTATAATTCGGCTACACAAGTAATGAGCACCGCCTATACGATGATACYGGCAAACACGTTTTGCATCGCTATAAATGATAGAATGACAACAACAGTCTTGAGGTCGTACAATCGCGACTACATGATTTTGGATGAAGGCTTAGTCGTTGACAACGAAGAGTCCTATTGTCATTTGGTCATTGAAAAGTCAGAAGGGCCATTAATTATTAATAATAATTTGACACATCCGCTCACGCGGGATATGGATGCAACGAAGCTGGTCGGCGGTTGTTCTTTCATGGGAGTTCAGATCGTCAAAAAAAGTGGAGAAGTATACGGCTCCCTTTGCGCCTTTGACCATAACTTCTATGCTTACGACGAGAAGGAAGTAGCATTCATGTCATCGTTAGCTGCTTTTTTTGCCAATGTTCTAGAATTGGAAGACGCAGCCATGGCACTGCAGGAAGCTCATCATAAGATTTGTGATTTGGCTGAGGAGAAATCCAACCTGCTTGCCGTGATGAGTCATGAGATCCGCACTCCTCTAAATGGTATCATCGGAATGATCGATCTGCTCCAGTCCACTGAGCTGACCGAGGAGCAGCGTCAATATATTAAAATTACACAGTCCAGCGGAGATTCATTGCTCGCTGTGCTAAATGATATTTTATCGTATGCCAAAATCGATTCCGATCAATCAGAGCTCGTTCATCTCCCGCTTGACCTGCGCTCATGCGTCAAACAAGTTCAAGAGCTGCTCGGTCCGGATGCTGCCAAAAAAGGCATTAAGCTTCATGCGGAAGTCTGTCCTACTATACCGGATATGGTTAGGACCGATGCTACGAAAATTCAGCAAATCATGATTAATCTAATCAGCAATGCAATCAAATTCACAAATACTGGCGATGTAACCCTTTCTGTGGAGCAGCATTCTTCAGATTCAAGCTATCCTTTAATGCTTGTAAAGGTTAGAGATACTGGAATCGGTATTTGTGCGGAGAAGCTGGACATGCTTTTTAAACCATTCTCTCAATTGCATACACCTGAGCGCAGCTTTGAATACAGCGGTACAGGGCTCGGGCTATCTATCTGTAAGAAACTTGCTGAGCAAATGGCAGGCCGGATATGGCTGATGGAATCCAATGAGCGCGGCTCATGCTTTGTATTAGAACTCCCTCTTATGACTGAAGAAGCGTATGTTTAGCGTGAGCAGTATGCTCAGCAAAAGCGCAGTCCTTATAACCAATTTGGGAGCTTTGCTTGATTCTGATCAGGAATAGCGTTATAACAGAAACAGGGTCAAAAAAGAGAAAACACAATTGATTAAAGGAGTCGTTCAATTAATGGATTATCGTATTGAGAAGGACACAATGGGCGAGATTCAGGTTCCTGCGGATAAGCTATGGGGCGCACAAACGCAACGCAGCTTGCAAAACTTCAAAATTAGCGGTGAGCGCATGCCGATCGAAGTGGTGTATGCGATGGCTTATATTAAAAAAGCAGCCGCGCAAGCCAACGAGAAGCTTGGCGTTTTGGATGCAGCAAAATCAGCGATTATTGGTGAAGCGGTAGACGAAATCGTTTCAGGCAGATGGGATGAGCATTTTCCATTAGTCGTATGGCAAACAGGCAGCGGCACGCAAACGAACATGAACGTGAATGAGGTTATTGCTAACCGTGCGAATAACTTGCTTGCAGAACGCGGAAGCGAAGTGCGCATCCACCCGAATGATGATGTTAACCGCTCACAAAGCTCGAATGATACATTCCCTGCAGCGATGCATATTGCTGGCGTAATTGCGCTCGAGGATCGCTTGCTTCCATCTCTTGATCTACTGAATGGCACGCTTCGCGCGAAAGCGGAGAAGTTTAACGATATTGTGAAAATCGGGCGTACTCATCTTCAAGATGCTACACCAATTACGCTGGGCCAAGAAATAAGCGGCTGGTATTCCATGCTGGACAGAACGCGCGCTATGCTAGTTCAAAGCGTAGAAACGATGCGCGATCTAGCGCTTGGCGGTACGGCAGTTGGTACGGGCCTTAACGCTCACCCTGACTTTGCAGTTGCAGTGGCGCAAGAAGTAACGGCGCTTACGGGCAAAACATTTGTAACGGCAGAGAACAAATTCCACTCGCTTACAAGCCACGACCAAATCGTATACACGCATGGTGCCGTAAAAGCGCTGGCGGCTGATTTGATGAAAATCGCAAACGATGTAAGATGGCTGGCAAGCGGTCCTCGCTGCGGCATCGGTGAAATTTCGATTCCAGAGAACGAGCCGGGCAGCTCGATTATGCCAGGTAAAGTTAATCCAACGCAAAGCGAAGCTTTGACGATGGCAGTATGCCAAGTGATTGGCAATGATACGGCTATTTCGATGGCAGCAAGCCAAGGAAACTTCGAGCTAAACGTATTCAAACCAGTTATCATCTATAACTTCCTGCAATCAGTAGCCCTTCTTGCTGATGGCATGGTTTCATTCAACGACAACTGCGCGGTTGGCATCGAGCCAAACGAAGCGGTTATCAAACGTAATCTGGATCAGTCGCTGATGCTGGTCACAGCGCTTAATCCGCATATCGGCTACGAGAATGCGGCTGCCATTGCCAAAAACGCACACAAAAAAGGACTAACATTGAAGGAGTCGGCTATCGCGAGCGGCTTGCTAACTTCAGAGCAATTCGATGAATTTGTTCGTCCCGAGAACATGATCGGAAAGCGTTAATAAACAGCGAAATAAGAAAGGATCAGCTCTTGTCTCATGGGACAAGGTGCTGATTCTTTTTGCTGTACAGAGGTTCATGTTATGATATGGGCTTTTTATGGTATGATACGAGGGGCTGCAATCGCAGCAATACTATTCCAAAAAAGTAGGTTTGTCTCATGCATTTATTGTCTGTAGAACATATAACGAAGAGCTATGGCGAGAAGCTATTGTTCGAAAATGTAACATTTGGCGTAGAGGATGGCGACAAAGTCGGCATCATTGGTGTGAACGGCACGGGGAAATCCACCTTTCTTAAGGTGATTGCGGGCCTAGAACAAGCTGACTCAGGCACAGTGTCGATCGGCAACCGGGTAACGGTTAGAATGCTGGCGCAGGACCCGGTATTTGCTCCGAACGAAACGACTCTGGAGCATGTGCTTGGCGGAGATTCTCCACAGCTAAGAGCTGTGCAGGCTTATGCTGCTGCAATGGAAGCGATTGAGCTTAATCCAAGCGATGTAGCGCTGCAAGACAAGCTGATTAAGGCAAACCAGCTTATGGATGAATTTGATGCATGGCAGCTGGAGAGCGATGCGAAGATGGCGCTGTCGAAGCT
>NZ_JBFRDK010000031.1:0-46075 GCF_052113545.1 Paenibacillus sp. TAF43_2 | reverse complement strand
CATATATGCAGCACCGTTAATTTGCACAGCTTTGTCTACATCAAGGATTCCACTGGGCAGCTTCATAAAACGACTGTAGCGGCTCGCGGAATGCTCGAATAACGAGAAGGAGGAGGCTTATAACATGCTCGATCTTATTTTGAAAAACGGCAAAATCGTCGATGGCAGCGGCAATCCTTGGTACGGCGGCGATGTTGGAGTCAAAGATGGCATCATTGTTTCTATTGGCCAAATTGATCAAGAGGCTAGCCAAATCATTGATGTGGGACGCAAAGTGATTTCTCCTGGCTTCATCGATGGGCATTGCCACTCGGATCTGATGATTATTGATCATCCTTATAGTGAAATTAAGCTGCAGCAAGGGGTAACAACTGAGGTTGTCGGCAACTGCGGCCTCGCCCCTGCTCCATTTATTCGAAGTAAAGGCGCACTGCTGCAGTCGTATGTGCAGCCCGTACTCGGGAGCACAAGCTGGGAGTGGCCGTGGGAAACGGTTGGTCAATATATGGATTTTGTCAGCAAATCCAATCCTTCGGAGCACATCGCCACCTATGTAGCACACGGTGCACTGCGTATCGCAGTCATGGGCTTCGAGAACCGTCCTGCGACGAAAGACGAAATCGAGCGGATGAAGACCTTGCTTGAAGAAGGGCTGCGAGCAGGCGCAATCGGATTATCAATTGGTTTGTTGTATGCACCTGGCAGCTATACTTCACGCGAAGAGCTGGTTGAGCTTTGCAGCGTTTTGCCTAAATACAACGGTCTGCTCTCCACACATATTCGCGGTGAGGGCAATAACTTGCTGCCGTCCGTTGCAGAGGTAATATGGATCGCTGAACGAGTCGGCATCTCGCTGCATATCAGTCATTTGAAAGCAGCAGGCCGCGCCAATTGGGGTAAAGCGCTTGATGCGCTGGAGCTTGTAGAAGCGGCAAGAGCACGCGGTATGGACGTCACAGTTGATGTTTATCCCTACGCGGCAGGCTCCACTACCTTAACAACCGTCCTCCCTCCTTGGGTACTAGAGGGCGGCATTCATGCAACACTTGAAGCGTTCCGCGATAAGGCGCTGCGCCTGCGGATCAAAGAAGAGCTAAGCCGCGAGCAGGACACTTGGGATAATCTTGTATGTTCAACTGGCTGGTCCAGCATCATTATTTCTTCGATTCAGACCGAAGCGAACAAGGCACTCGAAGGCAAATCAATCGCCGAGGTTGCCRAGCTTCGCGGAGAACATCCCGTCGATTGCATGATGGATCTTCTGCTTGAGGAGAATGGTCAAATCGCGATTGTCTACTTCCATATGTCCGACGACGATGTAAAGCAGGTCATCGGTTACGAGAAATCATTGATTGCATCCGACAGCTTGAACTGCGAGATCGGCAAGCCTCATCCGCGCACGTACGGCACCTTTCCACGCGTTTTTGCCAAATATGTGCGTGAGGATAAGGTACTGTCGCTTGAGCAAGCGGTTCGCAAGCTAACCTCATTTCCCGTACAGCGATTTAAACTTGGCAAAAGAGGATTGCTTGTGCCAGGATATGCTGCTGACATCACGGTATTCGACCCAGCTGTCATTCRAGACACAGCTACGTTCGAGGACCCGCGTCAATATCCGTCCGGCATCTCGCATGTTATCGTTGCCGGCCAGCTCACGCTTTCACATGGTGAACACACGCATAAGCGCGAAGGCAATCTTATTCGCGCGCAGCACTGCTGCACGCATTAGTTAACCCGCAATACACAATTGATAAACAAGGAGCTGTTTTATAATGTCTATTATTGAAAAACGTCTTGCCGAGCTAGGAATTGTTTTGCCTGAAACGACTAAACCTAAGTTCTCCTACATTCCGGTTAACCAAACAGGCAATCTTATCTATACTTCCGGCTTCGACTGCCGTATCGATGGTATTCTCATGTATGAAGGTAAAATCGGCTCTGATCTAACGATCGAGCAAGGACAAGAAGCAGCGCGCCAAGTCGTTATCAACCTGCTAGCGGCGATGAAAGCACACCTAGGCGACCTTGACCGTGTCGTAAAAATCGTAAAAATTCTTGGTTTCATAAACAGCGCTCCCGGTTTCGGCGATCAGCCTTATGTGCTGAACGGCGCATCGGATCTGCTCATTGAAGTATTCGGAGAAAATGGACGCCATGCAAGGTCCGCGATTGGTACAAGCGACCTTCCATTCCATACGCCAGTTGAAATCGAGCTCATTGCAGAGGTTCGCGAATAGCATGAACAAGCAAAACCCCCAAGGCTCAGGCACTTGGGGGTTTAATACTATTTCAATTAGTGGAAAACGCATTGATTCCGATTTACAAGCAAGCTTTGTTGACTACCAGCATACAGCGCGGGAAATAATAACAAGCAAAATGAAGAGTACCAATATAATACCGATACCAGTTCCCCAGCCGCCAACTCCAGCTCCACAATTGCTAACACCTGCAACTGGATAAGAAGGTCCGCAATTTCCTGCGCCAACCCCTGCTACTCCATAGCCCATTTGTTCATCTCCTTTTTACTAAGGTACAGTATCCTATGATTTTTAGTAAAAAAGGTATAGGCTATTTCGTAAAATGTGCTCCTGCTCATTTTTTATGCCCGCCCACACTTTCTTGCAATGACTAAACGCCTCTGCTCTGGATGAACAAGTCTATTTATTCTGGCTATCGATGAGCGTCAAAATAAACGTCAATGCTTCTGCACGAGTAGCCTTTGCCTGCGGTTCAAAGCGATTTCCGCTTCTCCCCTTAAGCAGATTGCGAGAAACAGCAGCCGCTACAGCAGGCTTAGCCCAAGCTGGTATTTGCGAGGCATCCGCAAAACGAATTGACGGGTTCTCGTCGAGCGGAAAACCAGCTGTACGCATCGTCATTGCCACCATTTCCGCTCTTGTAATATGGCGGTTTGGCCGGAATGTACCATCGTCATAACCGCTAATTACCTCAGCATTCACAGCCTCCGCTATGAAAGCCTCTGCCCAAGCTGGAAACTGTCCCTTGTCTTTAAAATTAACTTCCTTCGCTTGCTTAGCATTCAACTCGAAAGCACGTCCGATCATAGCAGCAAATTGCGAACGCGTTACCCAGCCATTAGGTTGAAAAGCACCGTTCTCAAAGCCTGTTACGATGCCAAGCGAAGCCGCTCTTGTAATATTTTCCTCGGCCCAGTGGCCTTTTATGTCACTGAAGGACACTGGCGTCGAAGAGCTTAAGAGCAAAGCCAGCTTCGCCGCATTTTTCAGCTGAACGGCCTTTACCTGACTATCGACCAGCTTCGCTTCTACAAGTTCAACGCTCGCCTTTCCATTCGCAACTCCCTCAAAAGTAAACGTGGCTATAGCTGCCGATCCGCTCACTCCGCTATCCTTCCCAATCTTCGTATGAGCGAATGTTATAACTCCATCCTTATCAATTGGTGAAATGGGCATTCCTTTCCACGCTGCTGTTGCCTGTTTGAATTTAAGCTTTGCTGTGTTGTACTTCAGTTTAATCTCGAAGCCGTATAAATCATTTAATTGCTCCCCTTTTACAACGACCTCAACTGGTTGTCCAACCGCCGCATTTTTCTGATTGACGGTAAGCGACAAGGTTGCAGCCGCAGCATATGCAGAAGGCAGCAAGGCTGAGCGGCCAACGCTCGTTAGCGTAGAGACGCTAGAAAACAACGTCATCACTATTAACAAAATTGCTATTTTCTTCACTCTCAACAACATGTCCATTCTCCTTCCAAATCGTGTTTTTCGTTATGTTCAATAGGGAGCGTGCTAGTGAAAAGGCTGACAGCAGCTTAACTAGCGCTTGTCAGCCTTTCTCTTAATACAACTATTATGATTTTGGCTCGCTCTTGCTGTCGTAGCGGTTGCTCCACTCTTTTAAAATAGTATCTCTTTGTTTAGCCGCTTCTTGCAGGTCGTATTTAATCAGTTGCTCAATCGGGTTTTTAGTATAACCTTCTGGAATGACGCTAGTGTCACTCTTCACAGCTACGATCGGATAGTTTTTGCTATATTCAGCCATTGCATCGTCTGTAATTGCCCAGTCCAAAAACGTCTGTGCAGCTTTTTTCATTTTCGATTTCTTAATCATCGCATTTGCCTCAACATCCCAGCCTGAGCCTTCTGCCGGGAACACTACTTCAACGGGTGATCCGCCGCTTTTTTCTTTGATACCGCGGTATCCAAAGGAGATCCCGATTGGATATTCGCCAGTACCAGCCATTTTTGCCGGCTTCGAACCTGAGTGCGTGTAGATGCCAATGTTCTCATGCAGTTTGTCCAAGTATTCCCATGCTTTATCTGCTCCAAGCAGCTGCGCCAAGCCCGATACCGTAAGGAAGCCCGTACCAGATGATGCAGGGTTAGGCATCGTGATTAGACCTTTATATTCTGGCTTAAGCAGATCCTCGTATGTCTTCGGAACTGCCAAACCTTTTTTCTCCAGCTCAACCGTATTAGCAATAAATGCCGTCTCCCATGCATCAATGCCTACCCAATGCTCCGGACTTCTAGTATCTTTAAACTCAGCAAGAATCCGATCTACGCCAGCAGGAGAATAAGGCTCCAGCATGCTGTTTTGATCCAGTACTAGCAAGCTTGTTGCTGCAACGCCCCACACGACATCCGCTTGCGGATTATCCTTCTCAGCAAGCAGCTTAGCCGTAATGATACCTGTTGAATCACGAACAATATTTAATTTGATGTCTGGGTATTTTTCATAAAAAGTTTTCAAATATTCTTTAATAAGATCATCTTCAAGCGCAGTATATACGGTAAGCTCTTTACTGTCCGTATCTAGCGATGAATCTGTTGGTGCTGTTGCTTCTGAAGAATTGCCAGCTTTATTATTTCCTTTATTGCTCGATCCTCCGTTACCTCCGCATGCAGATAAAACCGTAACGATAACTATCATGCTCACAAGCAGAAACCAGCTTCTTTTCATTTTTTTCTCTCCCTTTGTTTGTTCTTCTTCTCTATTCCTACTATATGCTTGTTTGTTTAACGCACTGTAAAATACAAGTAAATAAATTGTTTTGTTTTTGATTTCCACGAAATAGATGTGTTTTTCCTTTGAGTAATTTGCATTTGGTTGGTATAAAAAAAAGAACCTCCAAGTCTTATTAGACTCGAAGATTCCTTTGCCATAAACAGCTATTCTGCTACAATCCAGTGCACATCCTGATCATCAAGCTTGGAGCGCCAAGCCTGCGGAGGCGCTACATCGCTAATAATCATATCTATCTCTTTAAAATCGGCAATCTTATAAAAATGGTTCGTCCCAATCTTCGTATAATCAGCCAACACGATCGTTTGCTTGGCTTGTTTCATGAAAGTCCTCGCCAACACGCCGCGCTCATCCTCATAGCTTGTTACACCGCTATCAATCTGTAAGCCGTCAGCAACGATAAAAGCTTTGTCCACATTAAAATTGGACATAAACTCCATCGCAAGCGTACCGGATGTCCGGTAATGCTTCGGGTTAATGCGACCGCCAATAAGCACGATTTCACCATCGAATATATTGCGATTTTTGTAGCCAATCAGCAAGTTTAAGGTATAAACGGATGTAACAAGAACGGTAAGTTGTTTTTTGTAAGCAAGTGAATCGATCATTTGCAGCGTGGTTGTTCCATCGTCGATGACAACAACGTCTTTATCCTGAATGAGAGAGGATGCAGCTCGTCCGATCCTTCTTTTCTCTTCAGCCTGCTGCACCTCGCGCCGAACATAAGCGGGCTCTTCCCGCTCCACATTAATCTTAACGGCGCCGCCGTATACTCGCTTCAGCTTAAGCTCATCCTCCAGCTCCTCCAAATAACGGCGGATCGTTTCCGATGATACATCAAGCGCCTGCACAAGCTCCGGCGTTCGAACCTTTCCTTTTAGCTGCAGCATATTAATGATGATCTGCTTCCGCTCTTCTCCGGCTAGCGACATCTCTATTTCCCCTTCGTCTTCAGCTTAGTCTACTGTTTTGATTATTAATCGTATTCTAGCCTACTTCAACTAAACTCTCAATCTTTTCATGAATGAGAATGCCGCGCTTGCTTAGCTGTTCAAATATAATGCTCGGTTCGAAAGCTTCTTCCGGTGTGATGATTCCTGTTTGATCTTTGCATAACGTCTGACCTCTCGCAATAAGCTCCGTCGCTATCGCAAGTGGAATGCCGACGTTTCTAGTGTACGCACGGAGTTTCTCCCAGCCTTCTGCTGAACCATCCGATGCAGGATGTGTATGGGTAAGTGTATGTTTGCAAGCTTCGCCAGTCTGTGTCGATATCCCCGTTACTTCAATATGAAGAGAATAGCCGTATAATTCCGTTTCATGGCCTTCATGCGATTCGAATAAGTATTGCCCAATCGCATCCATAATTCCAATTTCCTGGCCTGCAATGTTTATACGATCGTTGCGCATAAACCCATAGTCATATAACGCACGGACGAGTCTCATATTTTGCTGAGGCCATGTACCGCGTACTTCAATTAACTGAACATCCTTGCTCTCAAGCGCTTTTGCCAGCGTTCGTGTCTCTGCGTGCGGAATAATGTATTGAATCGATTTGCCGTAAGGCTCTGGCAGCTCAATTTCTCGCGGCCTTGCAAAAGGCTCGACTTGTATAAACTGGCCTTTCTCATAAACTACACGTCCCGGCAGCTTCGGATCATACTCATAAACCGTCGTTTCCGCTATTGATTTGGAGAATGCAATCGGCCGGTATGAGCCATGACTAACCCGTACCTCATGTACTTCCTTCATCTGATTAGCAGCATGCATCGCCATCATTTGCGTTACACCGGGCGTCATCCCGAAGCCAGGCAAACACATTTTTCCGTTGCGGACAAATACATCGTGGCTTGCATCTTCTTCGCCAAAGCCGTTCAAATTAATGCCGTGGCAGCCAGCCTCTGCAATGCATGCCGTGGACAAGCCGTTTAATGTAATCGTAGTTCCATCCATTACAATATCGTAGCCGCGAAGCTGTTCTACCGTTGCCGCATGATCATGCACATTCACTCTGACTGCATTGACTCGTTTATCATTCAGTGAGGCAGCAAGCTGCTGGGCCGCTTCCAGATTGAAATCACCGATCGTAATGACCTCAAATGAGGAGTACTGAACAAGGTCCAGCACCGCTTCCATACAAATTCGACCTGCACCGCCAAGACAAAATACTTTCATCGTCTTCACTCTCCTACTGTTCCTTGTCAAAGGATGAATAAATGCTTTTGATCACATGAACCAATCGTTCCATATCTGCTGGATTAACATCACCGATGCTGCCAATTCGGAAAGTCGGCTCCGAGGTCAGCTTCCCTGGATACAGAACAAAACCTTCCTTCT
Source organism: Paenibacillus sp. TAF43_2 (assembly GCF_052113545.1). Lineage (NCBI taxonomy): Bacteria > Bacillati > Bacillota > Bacilli > Caryophanales > Paenibacillaceae > Paenibacillus > Paenibacillus sp. TAF43_2. The sequence continues at coordinate 38,731 of NZ_JBFRDK010000031.1, read as the reverse complement.
TCAAGCTTCCGTAAAATGATTCAAATGAAAAGTTAGCGCTTGGGTAACGAAATGCTGTAATAATAGGAGATTGCCACTCACGAGGAAGCAGCGCACTGAAACCAGCAGCCTCCATCCCCTCAGTTATTACTTGTTGATTGCTGCTGTAACGAGCTTCCCGAGCCGCGATTCCGCCTTCAAGCTCCAGCTCCTTCAGCGCCTGATCGAATGCGCGAACAACATGTGTTGGCGAGGTATAACGCCATTTGCTGTTCGAGCGCTCCATCATGTCCCATTGGTCATACAAATCAAGCGATAAGGAGCGCGCATGGCCTTTGCATTTGGCAATGGCATCACGGCGGGCAACTACAAAACCAAAACCCGGTACCCCTTGGATGCATTTGTTGCTGCTGCTAATGAGGAAATCAATGCCTAGCTCATCTATGTCCATAGCTACACCACCAAAGCTGCTCATAGCGTCAACAATAAACGTGACATTATGGCGCTTAACAACTTGAGCTATTTCATTCAAAGGGTTAAGGATACCTGTTGTCGTTTCGCAATGTACGATGGCAACATGTGTAATCTGCGGATCATCCTGAAGTGCTTTCTCGATGACTTCCGGATCGATAGGACTGCGCTCGTCAAAACGGATTGGCGTAACTGAAATTCCAAGCACGTCGGCAATTTGAACCATTCGCTCGCCATAAGCTCCATTAACGGCAATAGCCAATTTACCGCCTTGCTTCGGCATCGCCGTGCCTATTGTGGCTTCCACGCTAAACGTCCCGCTGCCCTGCATCAATATAGCAGTATAGTCTTCTGCCGCCGCTTGTGCAGCAAGCTTCACGAGCCGCTCTCTTATCGAAGATACTAGCTGATTGTATTGATCATCCCACGTACACCAATCCTTCATCATCGCTTCCTTCACGGTTCGAGTCGTCGTTAGCGGTCCTGGCGTAAGAAGTAGATATGGATTTTCTGTTAGCAATAATGCATCATTATGTGATTTCATGGACGATCCCCCGCTTGCAGTCTTTCGTTGATGTGTGAAATAACGCCATCCAGCTCGCCAATCTCACGAATGATAAAATGTGCTCCCGCTTGCATCAAGCGATCCGAAACTTCAACAAACAGCTTCTCTTTCTCGCCCTCAGACAGGGCTTCCGTTTCCGCTTGTGTCAAACCCACTTCATTCCCGCCGAAAATAACGCCTACTGACCATACGCCTGCATGACGACCTTCTCTCATATCCGCTTCGGTATCGCCGCATTTGACGATATGGCTCATCGGATACGTACCGAGCAGCTCCGCATTGCGGAAAATCATCCATGGATGCGGGCGCCCTTCGGCTGCTTCATCTGGCGTTACTGTACTATCTGGCGAATATCCTTGCTTCGCAGCTTCCGGCGCAATAATGTCCATCATGGGACGCGTATATCCTGTCGTCGTTCCAATCTTGATGCCCTGCTCGCGCAGTCTCTCAATAAGTGCTAGTGCTCCGGGCACTGGTGTTGCATATTGATGAAGAATGGAGAACAACATCGGTTCAAACTTTTCATACATTTCATCCATATCATTTTCATTTGGCATGCTGCCAAATTTCGCTTGCCATGCAGCAGACACAGCAGGATCGGAGCAAATATCGCGCAAATGATCTTTTTTCATGCGACCCATCGGCTTCCGAATCGCTTTAAACGACGCCTCAATGCCTCTTTCTTCGAATAAGCGGCGAAACGCTTCTACCGGCGCAAAGCTTCCATAATCAACCACTGTACCTGCCCAATCCAATATGACTGTTTTAATCATGAGTAAAAACCTCCATCGTATAATGTGTAATTGTTTTTTTGAAAAATTGTTTTTGGCATCGCCTTATCGCTTCTGCCAAGCTGACATTTTGCGTCTCAGCCTTGCCGTGCCCGCTTCATATAGAAAGCGAACGACAACATTGAGGAGCACAACGAGCACTGACATCGCTGCCGCCGCTGCCGTATCACCCGCATCGTCCATGCTGACGATGGAAACCGAGGCAATTCGCAAGTCCGACGCATACAGAAAGACCAGCGCAGATACCGTCACCATTGCATTTACGAAAAAGTAAACTGCCATTTCTAATATGGCCGGCAAGGACAATGGCACCGTAATGCGCGAAAATGTCCGCAGCTTCGAGACATTCATGGACTCCGAGACGTTGTCGAACTCCTTGTCCAGCATTTTTAAAGTTGCGGTCGCCGTCATGAATGGAACGGAGTAAAAATGCACAACATTAGCCAAAACTAGAATGATCATCGTTCCATAAATAAAGTGAAACGGATTGGCCGGATGATTAAAGAAATAAATAAAAGATAATCCGATGACCAGCCCTGGAAGCGCCAGTGGCAAAATCGACAAGAAATAAGCAGCTTGCCGGATCGGACGATAGACACGTCCATTTTCGATCAAATAAGCAAACAAGAACGTAATGATCGTCCCGATTACCGCTGTCCAGGCGGCCATCTCAATGCTGTTCCAGAACGGATCGAAGCCACCTGCCGCTGCATTGGAGAAGTCGAAGTTGCTCCACGTTAGCGACATGTCATACGGCCACTTTTTCACGACCGAAGCAAGCAGAACAGCTCCCATTAACAGCAAAATCATGGCTGATAAAACAATCGCATACGTATACGCCCAAACATTGCGCAGCCGATTGTTCTTCACGGAATAAGGAACAGACTTTGATGTGACGTACGCCTGCTGCTTCCGCGTGACGATTCGATCCACGATAAACGCGAGAATGGCGGGAATGGTCAGCACGATGCCGACTACAGCTCCCATAGACATATTTTGCTGACCGACAACCTGTTTAAAAATATCAGTAGCCAGCACGTTATACTGTCCGCCTACGACCTTCGGTGCGCCAAAATCGGTGAAGCTGAGCGTAAAACAAATGACGACTGCGCTGAGCAGCGCATATTTCACAGACGGCAGCGTTACGGTAAACATTTTTCGCAAGCTGCTCGCGCCCATCGACTCGGCTGCCTCATATAAGCGATAATCGCTGACGGCAAGCCCCGCGCACAAAATAAGAAACGCCTGCGGAAACGTATAGATGACCTCAGAAATGATGATGCCTACTTTTCCATAGAGCGGAATTCGCCACTCAAACGGCAGCAGTCCGAACAACCCCGTAGAGATAAGGCCTTGATGACCAAATAAATAAGTAAGCGCGAGCCCGTGCATCATGGTTGGTGCGAATAAGGGCAGCATGGCAAGAGCTTTGAAGAAGGACTTGCCTTTAATATTGGTGCGAGTCAATACGAACGCCAGCCCAAAGGCAAGCGGCACTGCAATCGCGGTTGTAGCTGTGGATACGGTAATCGTGTTCAGCATCGATTGAATGAGTGATCTTGACTGCAAATACGATGAAAAATGAGTGAAGCCAACCAGATTTCCATCCGAATCCATGAACGCCTGCTTAAACATCGCGAACAGCGGCAGGACAATAACAGTAATAAGTGTGAGCAGGACTAGCACTAGCAAGAGCTTAATAACCCCATTGCTCTCCCGTAGCTTTTGATTGCTTTTTCTCACCCACTGCGAGGGCAGAGCTTGATCTATTTTCCCTTTCATTCTCTACCTCCCCACGTTCCCAGCGATTGCCGCAGGATAATGAAGCATACGCTCTTGCGGCAATTGAAGATGAAACAGCTTATTGCGGGACCATTCAAATCGATTAGCTATTTGCGCGGATATATCTACCGTTACGCTTATGTCCGAGTGATTCCCGTGTTCATTCGCAAGCTGCAAGCTTACACRATAAAATGCGCCACGAAACTCCACATGCTGAACAAATCCGCTAATTCCGCTATCATTAGATAGGCCGCCCGTATGCTTTTCCTCATCAATCTGGATATGTTCCGGCCTTATAGCTAACAAATCATTTGGGCTTGCCCCCATCCATCTTTCAGTTCCTACAGGGAAGAAATTAATAGCCCCAATGAAATCAGCGACAAAAGGCGTATTCGGCTTGTCATATACCTCCTGCGGCGTGCCAATTTGGACAACCCGTCCTTGATCCATGACGACAATCTGATCCGCCATCGTCAGCGCTTCCTCTTGGTCATGCGTAACCATAACCGTTGTAATGCCAAGCCGCTCTTGCAGCTCGCATAGCTGTTCGCGCAGCTTCTCCCGCACCTTCGCATCAAGCGCAGAAAGCGGCTCATCCAGCAATAAAATATCAGGCGATAAGGCGATTGCTCTTGCGAGCGCCACCCGCTGCTGCTGGCCTCCGGAGAGCTGCGCTGGATACCGATCCCTCACCTCAGTCAGTCCGATGAGCTCCAGCATCTCCTTCACGCGTTCTTCAATTTGACGCTTCGGCTGCTTCCCTTTGAGACCGTAGCCAATGTTGTCGCTCACAATTAGATTTGGAAATAGCGCATACGATTGAAAAACGATGCCAAAGTTGCGTTTGGACGTATGCTGCGTCGTAATATCATTCCCATCAAGGATAACGGTGCCGGCATCAGTCTGTTCAAGACCTGCGATAATACGCAGCAATGTCGTCTTGCCGCAGCCGCTTGGGCCGAGCAGACATGTGAATTTCCCTTTCGGAATATGAACGCTGACATCATGGAGTGCTTGAAAGCTGCCAAATGCCTTGCGAATACCATTAATCGCTAATCCTTCATTTTTCATTCTCATTCTCCTTGTGTTCTCGTAATAATCGTTCAAGAACGGTATGATGAAGTTAAAGCATTTGCATCGTTGATCTATTAGCAGTTTAAAATAGATTTGTTAAGTGAGTGTCAAACACAAGTAAAGATTGTGTGTTTAATTGCTTTTATTATGGTTTTAAGTTGTTTTAAAGATCCGAATGCTGTATTTTATGTGCAACAACCTTTTTTTCATTTCTTTAGCAAAGACAACAAACTAAAAAAAGGACGGGTTCTACACTTATGACAACGATTATTTTCGACTTGGACAACACGCTGATTTGGGATGAGAAAAGTACAGAAGAGGCACTCGATGCAACATGCGAAGCAGCCGAGCAAGCATTTGGCTTACAAATTGGACTTTTAAAGCAATCTATCATTCGATCTGCTCATTCTGTATTTCGTGAATTGGAATGTTACGCTTACTTAGCGAATATTGAAGTAACTGCGATGGAAGCGATGTGGGCTCGGTTTGATGATGGAGCAGCAGCAGAGCTGCAAATAATGAAAGAGGCATCGCCTGCTTTTCGTAAAAACGTTTGGGAGAGAGGACTACAAGAGCTCGGCATCCACGATGAAGACCTTGCAGTCAAGCTAGCTGAACAGTTTCCAGCCGAGCGGCGCAAGCGCCCTTATGTATATGAAGAAACATTTGAGGTGCTCGAAGCATTATCTGCAARATATCCGCTTATGCTGCTGACCAATGGAACACCTGATTTACAGAAAGAGAAGCTCTATGGCATTAACGGATTATCCGATTATTTTCCTCATATCGTTATTTCGGGAGAGGTCGGCTGCGGCAAGCCGGCTCCGCAAATTTTCGAGCACACGATGAATCTCGCGGGGCTAAAACCAGAGCAATGTCTAATGGTAGGAGATAATTTGTTTACCGACATTTTGGGAGCGAGCCGAACTGGTATAGCAAGCGCCTGGCTAAATAGATCGAGACAGCAGCTGCCAGAAGGTGCTGCGCGTCCAACTTTTGAGATACAATCCTTGAGAGAGATAGAAGCGCTGCTTCCTCTATAAGTTGTTTTTAATACTATAAAAAGAGGCTCCACCTTGTCGTTTCGACGAGGTGGAGCCTCTTTTTAGTAATTTCTTCATATTGCGATTACACCTGTTTAACAACACAACCTTATGATAAAGAGGAATCAAAAACACACAAAAACAATTAATCACATTATTTAATGACATTATTTGTTTTGTTTTTAATCTATGTGTGGGAAGGATGTTGGATTATGGCCCCTATGCCATAAAAGTAAATCTACTGTCCCCTAATCGATTTCACGAGACACCCATTCGAAAAATTGGAGGTTATTATTCATGAATAAGACGATAAAGAAAGCATTTGTATCCACGCTTGCTGCCGTTACATTAATTACCGCATCAGGAGGATTTGTTCCGCTCAGCCAAACCGCTTTTGCAGCGGTCGTGAATGCCGACCTTCATGCAAAATTCAGCTTTGAGAACAATGCCGCTGATAGTTCCACAAACAATCTCTCGGCTGACATTGTCGGCACTCCTACTTACGTTCCCGGAAGAATCGGACAAGCCCTTTCTTTAAGTTCAACTAGCGCCAATAAACAATACGTAAATCTAGGCAAGCCATCACAGCTCCAATTCGGAGTCGATAAAAGCTTCAGCTTCTCCTTCTGGGTGAAGTCCTCCGGCGTAGATTCCGATCCTTCCATTTTATCCAATAAAGACTGGAACAGCGGAGCTAATGTTGGCTACAACCTCTCTCTTCATTCCGATAAGAAATTAAGATGGAATTTCAACACGGCAGGCGGAACACGCATAGATGCTGATATTCCAAACGTCGCTAATGGGAGCTGGCACCATATCGTCATCTCGCATGACCGTACCGTTGGACGCGTAGATTTTTATAAAGATGGCGTGCCTGTTGCAGTCTCTACTTCGAACGGGACCAAATTCAATAATATCGCAAGCGCAATTAGCATTGCTGGCCGCACAGGAACGATCGATTCTGGCCTTTCCACAATGCTCGGCAATGATGGCACTGGCAAATATTCTGCAGCGTTGGAAGCGCAGCTCGATGAGGTTCTCATTTTGAATCGTGCGATCACCCCTGAAGAGGTTACAGAAATCTTCAATAGTGCTCCCCCCATTGTAGTCAGCGATAAATTCAAAGGCACGCTGAAATTCGTAGGTGCAACAGCCACAGCTCCTGGCACAGAATTTAGGCAGATGCTCGACCTGCGCACCCCTTCCATGACAACAGCGATCGACGGCGCGAGCGTAGAAATTGCCTATGACAGCAGCAAATTCACATTCTCACGTGCAACGAAAGCAACGAAAGTAGACACTTCAACACCAGGCATCGTTAAGTTGGAGCTTCCAGCTGGAAGCGTATATAACAAAACCAACCCTTTAGAATTCGCGTCATCTACACTGTCCGATGTTTACTTTTTTGCGAAGGATGCAAGTGGACAAGGCACGATTCAAGTGACTTCTGCTGAATTTTTCGTAGGCGGTAATAAATATGTGAAGGAATCGTTGAACACGCCTGCGCAAACTGTTCAGATTAATACAAAAGCATCTGAGGATATTAACAAAGACAGTCATATTACGATCGGTGATGTTGCCTTGGCTCAAGGGAAATCCGTTCAAGAACTAACCAATATTGCTGATAAAGTAAAATATATGCCTTACAAACGAGTTGTCGTTATCGGCATCGACGGTGCCGGCATGTCGGTATCAAAGGATGCGCCATACTGGGAAACGCCAAGCTCTGTGAAGGAAAAGGTAGGCGACCGATTAAATCTGCCCGCACTGCGCGGTATCATCGAGAAAGGCGCTGCTAGTTATTCCGTCACAACGACGCTGCCTACTGTTTCATCGCCTAACTGGGGTGCCATGTTAAATGGTGTGGACTACAGCAAGCATCAAATTGACAATACGATTAGCGCAAATAATACCTATAGTGAAACATCGCCTTATCCGTCCGTCTTCAAAAAATTGCGTGAACAATTCCCGGAGACTAAGCTTGCTGCCTTTACAACTTGGTCCAACATCATTAATGGACATATTGAACCGTCCCTTGGTGCCGAAGGATATTCTGCGGGCGATAAAGCAAACGTAAATGCTTTTGCAAAATATGCGGCAGACGGCAGAGCATACGATGCATCCCTTATTTTCTTCCAATTGGATGATGTGGACGGTGTCGGACACTCGCTCGGTTTCTATACGAAGGATTATTACGCAAAACTTATGGAAACAGATAACCTTGTAAAAACGATCTATGACTCGTTAAACAGCAAAAACCTGCTGGACGATACGCTTATTCTAATGACAGCCGATCATGGCGGCGGCACAGAAAACGCAGATCATACGCTCGGCAGCGCTACTGCCCATGGACAAGATTCGCCGCTTGCCAAAACGGTATTTATCGCAGCAAACGGAAGAACAATTGCAACGGATGTAGGCAAGGAGAAGCTTTTGCAAGGAGGAACAACGAAGGATATCGCTGCAACGATATTAGCTGCACTGGAGGTCGATTCGCCAATTGGAGATTCCAAGACGATTGACGGCATGTTCGTCCCTCAGAAGGATCAGAACAAACCGGATGCTCCGAATCTTCAGTTAACCAAAATTGTTGACACTACTTCTAAACAATTAAAAGGTTATGAGCTCGCCGTTAGTCATCTGAACACAGATGCTAAAGCCTTGGATATCGAATTAGAGACTGGCGATCTAACTGTCCAATCGATTAAGCCGCTTCAAGCTGGCATTACCGTATTACGAAATGAAAGCGCCAATGGAAAAACAAGAATCGTCCTCACAGCAGATTCCGCCATCTCGCCGGATCAGCCTATTGTACGGTTAGTAACGCAGTCCCAAAATAACGGTGCATCAGCGGTGCTTCATCAAGCGATGATCGCAAGCGGACAAGGAAAAGAGTCATTGCCTAACTTCACCGCTTCCGTTAAAGAAGAAGGGACAGAAACGTCCGGTCCAACTGCTGTATTGGAAGGAAAAACGTCTGTCGTATCCGGTTCAACCTTTAYGATTAAGCTAGGCTTGAATGATGTTTCGGACAACGTCTATGCACAAGATATCTCATTTAACTATGACCCGAATGCATTTGAATATGTAGCTAGCCGTTCACTTCTTGAAAGGGTTCAAATTGTGAATGCCATCCATGATGAGAAGGGCAAAATCCGACTCATTCTTGCTAGCGAAGGGGTAGAAAACGCGGTTACCGGCAGTAAACAGGTTGTGGAGCTTACTTTTAAAGCAAAAGAAATACAAACGGTTACTACAGGTAAAGTGACTGCGGATTCGATCTTAATTTCAAACGGCGAAACTGAAGTTAATGCTGCTCCATTCACCTTGAATATCCAAGTAACGCCAAAAGAAACGACAAACCCTGCCGATCAAAACCAAGACGGCAAAGTCAGCATTTCGGATTTGGCCCTCATCGTTATTCATTACGGCAAACGCGAAGGCGCAGCGGATTGGGAACAAATAAAACAAGCTGACGTTAACAAAGACGGTGTCATCGATCTATTAGATCTTACTCTCGTCGCTCGCTCCATTGTAGAATAATAAGTATCATTAGCAACTTGTCCCATATGATAAACTATAACATCCCCATGGCTCAGGCCTATGGGGATGTTATTATACTTTCATTTAGTTAGAAAGCGTTTGGAAAGCCTTGCGTTTACGCTTTGGCTAAATTATTGCTTACAGCCAAGAACGAGAAATGATGACAAGAAGGATAAAAAGGACAAGAATAAATCCAATACTTGAGAATCCGCCGCCGCAGCCTACGCCTACTCCTGCAACTGGGTAAGGTGCGCAGTTTCCAGGACCTACATTAGCACCTGCTACTCCATAGCTCATTTGTTCATCTCCTTTTTGTTGACTTACACAGTATCCTATGATTCTGGGGCAAAAGTGTATGGGCTTTTGCAGGAAATGAGCAGATGCCTAAAAAGGCCATCTATTATTGCTTGTCTGCGCATAAAGTAAACGAAGGAAACTTTTTTATAGGTACATATGGAATTAGAGGGATGGTGTTAAAATGGGCTTTTTGGACGCATTAATGGGGAACGCCTCTGAAGTCAATCCTGACGAGGCGCAAAGAGAATTTGGCAACTTGCTCAGTAGATCGGAGAATGTAGAAAGAGCGTACAAGCTGATTCGCGACATGTTCATTTTTACGAACAAACGCCTCATCATCATTGATAAACAAGGAATAACCGGCAAAAAGATCGATTTCCATTCCTATCCTTACAAAAGCATTACTCATTTCAGCATCGAAACAGCCGGAAACTATGATCTGGATGCCGAGCTGAAGATTTGGATATCAGGCAGCGTCGCGCCCATCCAAAAAACATTTAACAAAAACCTGAACATCTACGATCTACAGAAGGTTTTGGCTGAATATGTCTTAAAATAAAAGATGAACCCCGCAGACCTTAGAGGTCGGCGGGGTTCATTTATTTTCGCGAGAGTATCATTGTATTCAGCCATGCCAGCTCCGAGAGCGTTAACGTGCCTTGCTCCGCTTTCTCCCTCCATTTGGTGTCCTGTAGAAGCTTTTGCTCCGTAAATTGTCCGAGGGTGTTAATTAAAAGCTTTTGTTCTGCTTCTGATAGATTCAGATCTGATTTTCGATTGTCGGTTGGCAGTTTCATTTTCTCCAGTACCTTCTGTTTGAAATGGTCCCATCCTGTCCACTTGCCATTATCGTACATCAATCTTGGGCAAATTTTCCCGCTCCAATCGTAATGGCGACGCAGGCGATCGATTCCCCAGCCGTACTGCTTGAGCAGCTTTGCTGCTAATTCGCAAGTATTGGATAGTGTTTTTTCATAGTCTCCACTCTCGCAAATCTCAATGCTTATCGATGTTCGATTCCCGCTTGCAGCGCCGCTCCCGTCGCCCGCATGCCACGCATTCTCATTCAGCGGCAAACACTCAATAACCTCAAACTCGTCCACAACAAGATGATAGGATGCGGTGCGATTATTAGTCGGGTTCGTGAGCCACGCCCTTTCATTTCTCGCTGAGCTGGTAGGGTTGCCAGTGTTGTGAATGGTAATAGATTGCGGCAGAAGCAAATGGCCTGGGCGGCGATTGTTGGAGGTGGATGGGTGGATGTGGTTGATTGTATAATTAGCCATTGTTGGACTTCCTTTTATTCGTAGTAGATTCGTTATCGTTAGATAAATCAGTATGATCAGAATTTTTAATAGTTTCTGGGCTGCTGCCTCGCTTTGTCGCTCGCTCTACCTTCGCTTTTAGTTCACTATCAATATGCTCGATGACCGATTTAGGAATCCACTTCTCCCAGCCCGCTCTGTAAGCGTTGGCGGTCAAAGACTGCCAGGTGTGATAGATAATACCTAGCGTAATGGCATAAAAGAACAGCCCCGGCATGCTGAGCATAGTGTCCAGCAGCTTGGCTAAGACCGGTAATGCCAAAAGAAAAAGGGTACGAAGTACCCCAAACATCCCATACTCGGAGGAGTATGTCTTGTCTTTATGTGAAGCGGCAATGCCTGTTATCCAATCCAGTACGATAACTGCTATTAGAAGCGCAATTGGAATTAATCGACCTCCTCCATAGATAGAATCAATCACAGGGGCAAAAAAAGCGCCCACCGCGGCTGCGGTGAGCTTTCCTTCTGATAGATATTGGGATAGGATTTGTTTGTACATGGGAAGCTCCTTTCTGGTTGATAGTTATTTTTATATATTTTCTTATTTAATAAAATTACAGTATTGAAGACCTTTAGCTGCCGATTGCAGTATAGTTGTACAAGTCAATTTCATTTTCGATACAGTAGCGCAGATTTGCAACCAGTCCGCCTCTTCTAATACACCTAGACGTCAGATGTTGTCAGAAGTAACGTATCGACTACATTTTGATCCGTATCCATATTATCTAAATTATCCCCCTATTATCACTATCTCTGTGTAAACAAAAAGCCCCGCCTAAGCGGAGCCATGTTCATACTTAAAGCAACTTACCGTCTGTGTCAAACCCTAAAGAGAACAAATCAACTTCAACGTCACTGCGAATAGCCAGTGAATTGTACCCCGAAAGGCTCCAACACCTTACCGCCCCAACGTGCAAGGTTTTTTACAAGCGCTAGCGGCAACCTCATGCACAGCTATCTTTATGCCTTTACCTTTATTGTCGGCTGCATGCCATTGGGTGAAACCTGTATCATTACACCGCTGTTTGTAGTGGTTGACCCTCAATCCCTAATCCTAGAGCTTCAAGGGTAGCTTTTACATTGGGCTGTATTACAGCTGGTACCTGTGCAAATGTACGTTTGCCAACAATGATAAGTGAAACGGATACGTCGATTAGTGCTTGCGAACACATAGAATCGCCTCCTCTCGCGAAATAAAAAAGGAGCCATAGCAATATGTTAAAAATCATGCTCTAAGCTCCTTGCTGAACTGCTACCATTGCATATAGATCAAACACTGCTTCCATTAGCATAAGATTGTCGGCTTTCATTTTCTCCTTTTCTAACTTAAGTTCTGCAATTTCCTGTTCTAGTGTTTTCCGTTCTTCAACCGCTGCCGGATCGTATAACGTCCATACAATCTCGTTCGTCGTTACATTTACGGCTGTTGGATGTCCATCCATGAAATCTTGCTTACGATCTCCATATTCAAGCTGAATAAAGTTGTAACTCGCTTCTAGTCTTTCGGATAGAATATTATATACTTCACGTTCTTGGGTTGGCGTAAGCTGTTGTATTCCCTCACCTTGCATTTCGTTAGTGACAAGAATTACACTACCTGACGTAATGTCGTAATAAATGCGCTTGCCGAATGAATCCAAGTTAAACCCTCCTCTATGCCTCTATTAAAATATAATTAATAGTACGATTGTAATCACTGATAGGAATTACGAATTGCGTTCCATCATTTCTATAAGCCTTACTTACTTGTGCTCTATAATAATAGCTTGTGCCAATATTAGGTGGGGATTGTCCACTCACATTACTTGTGAAAGTATCAGCCCAAGGTCCTCCATTGTATTCGGCGCCTAGTTGAAAATCCCTAGTAAATACATTTAACATATGAACCACATTGTCTTTATAATTAGCCCAATAAATAGCATATCCAACAATGAACCCGTGGCCGGTTACCCGAAATCTAGGCATAGCTAATTCAGTATTGTTGTAGGAGTACCACGTGTCAAAAGGATCTGCTTGGTAAGACGTACCAGTACCTGATACTATTCGCTTTCCTGTCGCTAATGTACCTGCCACACCGAACATGGACACGCCAGCTTTGATGTTTGCAGCATTAAAACCAGCATCTTCTAATTTTAGCCAGCAGTCACCGCTATATGCAGTAATTCCAGTAATTGGCGTTGGTCTTGCAAATACTGCACCAACTGTGGGAGTCACTTCAAATGGAGTGTGATGCCCGGGAGCGCCAGCATTACCATTCAAAGCGGTGCGTAATGGCAACGTACCTGTACGCTTCACTCCACCTTGATAAAACGTTTTGCCCGTAATAACCTCGCCAACAGGTGCGTTCGCATCCTTACTAATGTTGCTTATCTTAGTTGCTAACTGTGCATGTGTGTCGCTTCCTGAAGCTGCCTGACCCATGCCAGTAATGGCAGCCGCGATAGCTGTTTTCCCATTACTGGCAGACGTAAAAAGCTCGTTAATTGCTGCTACTGTAGTACCCTTTGCAGTAGTTAGTAAGGCAGCCCGATCCCCAACTTCATTATTTACAAACGCAGTACTCGCTTTCGCATTCCAAGTCGCTTTCTCAGCATCCGATGCGAAGCGGTTACTTGCGTCTTGCACAATGATGCTCGCGGGGTGCGTGGCAGGATGCGTATAGTTATTCGCCCCAGCTGCAATCCCATCCAGCTTCACCTTATCTGCCGCAGACTGAAGACCAGCTGTGGAAGTAGTAGCTACAGCCGTAGTTGCCTTAGCATTCCAAGCCGTTTTCTCAGCGTCAGTCACAAATCGATTGCTCGCATCCTGAATAATAACGGATGCAGGATGATTAGCCGGATGCACATAAGCATTCGCCCCAGCAGCAACGCCTGCCAGCTTCGTTTTCTCCGCTGTCGTATAGTCCTCTGTAGATAGCTGCTTCCCAGCCACTTTATCTACTTTGTTGCTAACCGCAGTATCCAAAATATCTGCATTCCCATTCAAATCCGCAATATCGACAACATCTGTTCCTTCCGGTTTTTTCAATCCTAAATTCCCTGTCGTTTGCATATTTTCACACTCCCTCGTAAACTCTTAATTCACTCCATGTCTTGCTTCGCGCTTGATTCCAAGTCATTGTTCCTATCTGATTCCACACTGTATAGGTGTATTTCAATGCAAAAGCTAAATGAGCGGGCTTAATATCCTCTAGCATTTGGATAAAGCCAGCCATATTTGGCGGAATCCCCTTCGTCCCGACAAATATGACCTCGAAACGGCTCTCTGCCGGATATTCAACTACACTCACCTCACCGCCAGAGAAAGCGATAGCTGTTTGGATAATTTTAAGCTTAGTCGTCGTACCAGCACCGCGCAGCTTGGCAAAAATACTCTCGCGTCGTCGAGCATCCGGCAAAGAGGTGTCGCTTTTCAGTCCAAGAACATTTTCCCAGCGCGTCAGTCCCCATGTAGCCGAATGTACAAAATATTGGTCAAATGCCGTTTCAATCGCCTCAGCCTGCTCCCCTAGTTCGCCGCCAAGCTTAGATTGAATAGCTAGCATTTCTACGATTTCATAATAATAGGGAGGAAAATATTTCATGAGATCTATTTCCGTATGGAGAGTCTCCTCCCCGCCCTCCCTATCTTCCCCATACGTCTGTTCGCCATATAAAGCTAGACTATAGGACAATACCTACACCCCCTTTAGCTGATTCCAGGTTACTCCCGGTCCAAGCTTTCCGCTGGCTAGATCATAAGCGAGTTTCACCGCATTGGCCGTCGCCGCTTGTACAATACTCGTGCTGTTCACCGCATTGTTTAATTGAACAACGCCAGCAGCTGTTACCGACGCAGCAGGCAATCTGTCCACAGCAACGGTACCCGAGGTAATATCTGCAGCCGCGTGAGCATGCGCAGCCGGGGCAAAGCTTACAGGTTTGCCGCTAATACCAGCCCAAGGCGCGCTGTCCGCTGCTTCCGCACTATCGATCTTTCCGTTGTTGTTCGTATCGTAAATGCTTTTCAGCATGTCGCCCGTCGCCTGCGCTGCAGCAAGCACAATATTCCCGCCCGCTGTACCGATGTACAGCTTCTGAGTATCTGTGCAGTACCCTAATTCACCGACTTCAAGCAGTCCAATGCTCGTTTCCAAACCTCGCCTCAATTGAATGAGTACTTTTCTTGGCATCTGCTCGCCTCCTTAGAACGTACCGCCATCAATGACGGCAACCCTTAAGCGATTTCCGTTCGCAGCATCATACACGATGCTGTCTGCATCAATATTCGCTTCTATGCCTGTCGCATTAACGAGCACGCCTTTGCCAGCTTTTGCGCTAACTGCTGCACCTGCAACCGCAATCCCGTTCCCCGCTCCAACGCTAAGGGTGACGGTATCGGCCTGCCCTCCTCCAGTAAGACCGCTGCCAGCCGTAATCGTCTGAAGCGCGCCGCCAGTTCGCACCCATGCGGTACCGTTCCAGCTAAAAATCTTCTGCTCATCATCGATGTAGCATGTCCAGCCTACTTGCGGCGTGTATAAATCCCAAGCTGTACCGTTCCACTCGGCAATTTTGTTAACTTGCGAAGCCCACACGCCCGTTGCGCCTGCAGGAATCAAATAACGATCCGCTAAAACAGGTGAAGCTGGCGGGGTCACTAAGTCCTTATCCTTAACCGAAGCTTGCGGCTCGATATTATGCTTCGCAAGCTCAATTTCATTTCTAATCTTTTGCGCTGACCACAAATCGGTGATAGCCAAGCCCGCATCATTAATAAGCCTGTGCTTGGTTGGATCGTCCAGATGCGTCTTAATCTCAGCAGCTGTTTTCACGTTCACTCCATCGGACACCTTATTTACATTGCCGCTGGTAACGTTAGCTTTTAGCACCTTTGCATAGGTTGCACCTTCTGAAATGTCATCCAGCGTTCCCGTCAAATCGGTAAGCTTCTGCGCATTGATTCTTCTCCATGCGGTACCGTCGTCAGCATACAAATATCCATTGTTTGTACCGCTGCTCACGTAATACAACCTACCCATAGCTGCTGCGGCTGGTCTAGCTGCTTCTGTGCCGGATAACGCGCGTCCTACCATGCTATTTGTTGTCCCATCACCGACATAAACTTCCTTCGTATCTGTGCAAAATCCCATTTCGCCAGCCAATAAAGCGCCGAATGCAGTTAGCTCTGCTTTTGTTCCACGCTTGATCTGAATCGTCTGTGACATTTAATTCCTCCTCAAAAATGATCCGCCATCGATACTTCCGCTTTTCTTGTATCTCTCTACTTCTAATTGCGTTGCAGAAATACTCACCTGCAAATCATTAATATCTGCTGCTTCCACCCGATCGCCTGGCGTCTCGTAGGTAACAAAGACGGCTTCAGCTTGCGCAAAAAGCTTAATTCGGAGCCTCCAAGGCGTCTCAGCCGGTACAGTCAGAAAATAATTGTGTATCTTCTCGCCCGATAAGCCGGGTCCTGTATAGACCTGAATGCTGTCCTTGCGTATGTCATCATGTGCAAGGTCTCCCTCAAATACCCCTCCAAGAACGGCAAGCTGCTCTTCTATAACGTACAGCTCACTGCCTTCCTTTTTGTTCAGCTTCACCGTAAATTGATCTACCTCCGCAGGATATCGCATAGGCTACACCTCCAATTCAACAAGCCCCGCAATAGGTACTTCATCAATTTCAAGTCCGATATTTGCGCTTCCGCCATTCAGTAAAAGTCGATCGTAGTCTAAGACCCCCGGTATAGCTAAAAGCAAAGTACCGAGCTTAGCGATACTCACATAATTAATGCGAAACGCCGTTTCATCTAAATAGGCAGTGAGTGCTTTAGCAAAAGCCGTGCTCACAAGCTGAATCGTATATCCTGCTGCAAGTGTAACCTTAGCCTTGATGCGAATGGGCACACTCAAAGCCGAAACGATTGAAACCTCTGCACCGATCGGCCTGTTCTCATTAATATAATCAAGCACCGCATGCTGCAGCACCTCGCTCGCTGGCTGCTTATCCGAATTGACGATAACAACCTTCACGGTCCCCGGACCATCCCATAAGGGCATCACTCTTGCTCCGCCAACACCGGGAACCGACAGCGCCCATCTCATATAATCTGATACATTGCCGCTCGTTCCTGGATTTTGAACCTCGGCAAAAAAACGGCTGCGCAGCTGTGTATCCGACTCCTCGTTCTCACCGGGCACCAGCACATCGACTAGCTCTGCACGAGCAAGCGAGTTAATATAATCGATAGGCAGCATATCGCCAAACTGTTGATTACCAGCTGCTCCCTCTGTTTCACTTTCGAGAACAAAAGAGCCCACTTTCAATCTCTCTCTTACGATGTAATTAACCGATTCGGCCGAAAAACGGCTTCCAATCGGCACGTCCATTACCGCTCCGCTCGAGCCATAAAATTTACCGAGCCGCTTCGCTCTTGTAGCTGCCTGCCTATTGACACCAAAATCAGCTGTACGCCTAGACAAATATTCGCCGCTTGATGTATCTGCAAAAGCTAAATTAATATTGACTTCCAGCTGAGCATAAAGCTCAGAAAGCTCTGCAGCCGCCGGAGCCAGCGCATCATAAATAATGCTGCCTTCCCGCTTATCTACATTTCCTTGTACACGATCCAGCATTCGCTGGAGCAAATAGCTAAAGGTCATGTTTTCATACATTTTGGCTTGCCTCCTCTCCAAAGCTTCCAAACTCCGTTACGACAGTAAACTGGACAACGATAGCTTCATCTTTAACGTCGTACTGAAAATCAATGACATCACTCACCCGCTCATCTTGCAGAAGCGCCTCTTGAATGCTGCGCTTTAGCTCTGATTGAACATAAGATGGCGATCCTCCAAGCAAGCTCTCCAGCTCGGTACCATAATTGGTGCTGTAGCAAAAATAGCGGTACCGCTCTGTTTGCAATATTTTGAATACAGCCTGCTTTACCGCTTCTAACCCGTCAGTCCTGCCTACGATCCGTTTGCTTGCTAAATCAAGCTTATAGGTCTCGCTCGTTTCGAGCTCCTCTACCGTCGTTACCTCCGCAACATTTGCTCCCTGTGGAATCATGGCTTAGCCACCTTATCGAGTACTACAAATTGTTGACCGCCTTGTACGCGGAGCATTAACACCGCATCTCCCGCTTCCAAGCCTGTGCGGATGACCAGCTTTTCAGATGTTTGCAGCTGGGTTTCATACTTAACGAGACTTTCCGGTATAATTAAAAAATCCTCTGATAAAGTAAAACGTTGATCGACGTTTACTTCCAGAGGATTGATTTGAATGACTTTTCCTACCATGACGGCTAGCGGATTCCCTGCAGCGTAGGCTGCGGCTCCCGCTTTCTTGATCGATTCCAATAATGCCATTAAATCACCCTCAATTCCAGCTTCATCGTATGCGAATCCGCTTCGAATTTATGCGAGCATTCATCTACGAGAAAATATTGGTGAATGCCGAGCTCATCAATCACTACGGGTACATAACATCCCGCTCTAACTCGCAAATCACCAATGGCTTCAATACTGATGCTCTTTTGCTCACGGTTTTTCAGCATCATCAGTTGGCTAAGCTGTTCTATTATTTGTGCCTCATTCATTTTCTCATCCGCCTGCTGATAGAGCAAAAGCCGTCCCCATTTCGCAATTGATGCGCTATCCTTCTCTACGTGATATTCACGTACGCCTATATCTTTGTTATCCTTATAAATCATAATTTGATTGTATGTGTCACCGTCAATTGATCGCTTCATTCCATAATCAAACATAAGGCTGTAATCGCCAATGACAAAATCAACCTTCATCTCCTCCACATTGCGCAAGGAAAGCTTTCCGAAATCATCCAAAAGTATAAAATTTCCGCCTGAATGAATGAGTGTTAGATCAAGTGCCTTACAAATAATATCAAGCAGCTTTTTATTATCCTCCAGCATGGATGGAATTTTGTAATTGGTATCCACGAGCACGCCTGTCTCCAAGCCAAAATCATCGGCAATTTTCTTTACAATTTGAGAGGCGGTAACCCCTTGAAATTTATAAAAATAATTGCTTAATAAATAGCGAATCTGATCATAGGCTTTTATCGAGATTCTCTCATCCATACCGGTACTCACTTCAAATACATATCCGTAAAATACATTAATATTATCTTTGCGGACACGAATGACATCGCCATTGTTCACCTCAAATGAAGCACTTTGAAATGGACTTCCTTTAAGCACCGTCATATCCAGACTAGACGCCGCTCCAATTCGTTTCGTCTTGTAGGTGAGCGAAGGAACAAGACTCGTAATATTCCACACTTTACCATTGCGGTTATCAATTAATATTTCCAGCATATGATCACCTCGGCAGCTTTAGCGTCATCCCGATGGGCAGCTTTTTGAGTTGTGCATCCTTAATGCCGTTCAGCTTCTGAATTTCCCGCCAACGCTCTTCTTTGTGAAGCTGAACGCGAGCTACCTTAATAAGCGTATCCCCTGCAACCAGCTTATAGGTGCTTGGAGCTTGCTTATCCGATGGCCGTGAGTTAGGCTTCACGCTTGCTTCTCCCTTTTTAAACACTACGGGCCTGGCACCATAAAAAGCAAATTCTTTCAGTGAAATACTGTACTCGATATCCCCAGAGCCCGCCGCTTCCTTCCATTCGAATTTTTCAATGCTCATCGGCAAATTAATATCGAAGGTTGCCCCGGTATAAACAAAACGGATCGGCCACTTTTTCTCCATCCAATCGAGGATAACCATGACATAAAAAGCAGGGTCTAACCATGTTTTGCTGACGACAAACGGATAGTTCGTCTTTGGGAAAAAGCTTTCAAAGGAGATCGTCGTGAGCTTCGAGCTTTGAATGAGATTGATTTCGCCTAAACCGGATACCTCGTAGGTCTTGCCCCCAGCACCATCATTAATTTTAATGTCTGGAGGATTGACCGGGAGCTGGAAGCCCTGCTTTTGATCATTGTAGCTAAGCCAGATTTCATAATCATAATGCGCATTTGAAATCATCTGTTGTACACCCCTTCCGCAGATGAGGCAATTTCATCGTTCAATGAACGCTCGATACGCCCGATAATCGTATCAATATCATAGCCATTGTTAATATCACCAGTTTGCACGCTGACCGTAGGCTGCAGCGACACGAAGTTCTGAATGTTCTTCATCTCCGCAAGCTCCCGCATCGTCTTCAAATCCTCGCTGGAAATCTCGACAGAATCGTTGATTTTTCCAACTTCGCCGACTCGGTCGATGTTAGGACTTGTTGCTCCAAATCCGCTGCCTGCATCAGCATTTGGCTGAAGGAAGCCTGATTCCTTATTTAAATCATAGCTTGTATTGTTTTTCTTTTTCTGCAAATCATCCATTATTCCCTTGCCATAACTCGATCCTTTATTAAAGGCTTCTCCAATGTCAGATTGAGCCATTTTGTATTTAGAGAAATCCACAACATTTTTATCGCTCGTTGGTTTAAATTTATCGATTTGGCTCGTGTCGAATCTGCCTTTTATTTCATAATCTTTACCAGTAATCTTGTTCAATTTAGCAAGAACCCAGTTTATTCCATCAATAAAGCTGTTAATCATCCCGCCAAAAAAACCAACCACATTCTGGGTAAGATCAAAAAACAGCTTTTTAATCGCATATACAGGGTCAATAAAAATGTTAACCAAAAACTCAGCAACCGATAAAATAATATTCCAAAAAAAGGCGAAGCCATTTTTCAAAGCCGTAAATAATCCGAAAAATAAACCGGAAACGAAGCCTACTACCTGCTCCGTCGTACCGCCAAAGTATAGAAATAGACCTACCAATAAACCTATCACCGCAATGATGAGCAATATAGGCCAAAGTGCCAGCAGCCAAGCACCCGCTTGTGCCAAAATCGGTGCAACCATTGCCCATAAGGCTGTAAGTATGGTTGGCAGCAGCACTGCTCCAGCGAGCATAAGAATAGAAGCGATTAACGGCCAATTGTCCAGAAACTGACTAAACAACCACAGTGCCCCCTCGCCGACTATGGCAAGCTGATTGGCTACGAACGTTAACCCCTCTCCAAAAAGAGCGAAGAAGGCTTGAAACTTCTCACTTGCTACTAGTTCATTAAGCTTATCCAGCAGCGGTGACATTGCCGCGACTGCTCCCATACCTGCGGCAGCAAAACCAGATTGAATCGTATTTTGCAGCTTAGCGATTTGGTTTACTGGGCTAGCGCCGACAGTGTTTAAAGCTTCTGTTCCCAAATTTGCTTTTTCTCTCATCGCATCGAGCGCATTAAGAAAACCATCCATATCCTTGGCTTTTTCGAAACCAACATCTTTAAAAGCTTCTTCACTAATATTAAATTGATCCATTAATCCGGAATAATCGCCTTGCATAGCTGATTTTATTGCACCTGCTGCATCCTCCGAGCTGCCACCGTTTGKATCTAAGCTAGACAACTCCATCGCCATATTGGTCATCCGATCCAGCTGGCCCGTATTTTGAGCAGTTGGCATAAGTGACAGTGCAGTCTTTATGGCTTCATTTACATCCACGCCATTTCCAATCGCATTTCCACGTATATTCTCGTATAGCGGCTCTCCAATTTTAGTACCGCCAGAACGAGCAATCAGCAGTGCTTTTGAGTTGCTCTCTTCCATAGCCCCGGAAATCGCCATGCCAATCATTTGCGTAAGCTTTTGACCAGCTCCAACAATGGCTGAATGAAACAAAGATGCTCCCTGCTCTGCAGCAACCACAGCCGCACCAGCTGCTGGTGCAATAGCTGGTGTTAACGGATTGATGAGTGCAAGAACGCCAATTGTACTTAAAAAACTCGCAAGCCCAGCAGCACCTTGTATAATCGGTACTATAATCCGTAAGAACTTGTTTTGTTGTGCTTCGCCTCCTGAACCACCAGGATCCCCTGAACCTCCAGAATCACCACCCGGAGGAACTGCTGCTTCTCTTAATCTTTTAACCGATTCAGTAAACTCATTCATAGAGGCTGTTGCCTTCGTCAATTCAGTGTCCAGCTGAACGGTTTCAACACGCATTTTATCAAAAGCATTCACTAATTTTTCGCCTTGCTTTGTTGCTTCAATAAAAGCAGCATTCAAACGATTCATGAAATTAATAAAGGCTTCGGCTGAACCTGTATTGGCAGACCCGCCATTCTCAATGATAGCAGGGGAATTACTCGCCATCCTTCCACCCCCTTCACACGGGCAAAAGCGCTCCCTCATGGGAGCGCTGCCCGTCCTTATTTTCGTTTTGCTTTGGCGCGCTGTTTCTTCTCGTTCTCGATACGAACGTCGATCATGGCATAGATCGCCGCTTTCTCCCGCCGAGTCATGGTCATGAGCTCATGCGGAAGTATACGAAGCTCGTGGAGGGCGTAATAAGCGTAATTCGCTTCTCCGTCGCCCTCTTTTATTAGTTTTTTACTTCATCTGCCAAATCGTTTAGGCTTTGATTAAAACCGTTGATTTCCTGCACGCGTTGTACGAGTGAGGCATATTCGCCAGGGAGAAGCATTTTGCGCAAAAGGTTCTCAGCACCGATGATGCCGTACGATTTTTGCAAATCTGCATCCTTTAGGTTTGGGAATTGAATGCTGCTGACAACAAGCTTAGCCAAATACTCGTCTGTATTGGTTTCTGGAGTGAATGCGCCATTTTTCCCCTTTACCTTGCGGGTAGATGACTTGCGGCACTCCTCGTTCTCCGCTTCCGTCATACTGCGCAGCTCCCAAGCGACAGCCTGCCCTTCTGCATCCTTAAACCGATCCGATACGATAAACGGCTGCGTTGACTCCACAGCCGCATTTTGTGCAAAAAATACACTTAAATCACTCATTGTCTCTTGCCTCCATCATATTTAATTTCGCCTTAAGAAAGAGCTGAGAATTGCTCTGCAATATCCAATCCTTCAAAAGTGAATTCCAGCTCTTCTTCAAGAGCTTCGCTTTCCGTATCCAGCTTACCGATAATGACCTTATTCAGATTCACCTTATGAAGGAAAACCGTCTGCTTGCCCGTAGCCGAGGACGGATCTTCATTAATAATAGAAATATCAAAATAAGCATCCACGCCGGTATTCACATAATCCAGCATCATCTTGCGGAATTTTGACGTTACATAATAGATGGTCATCGTGCCTGTACCCGACCATCCCGTCGCTTTATGCTGCAAACCGCGGTGGCCAAGCGTCTTGATCTCAGCCTTTTGCTTCTCAATGCTTGCCTCCAGCGTCTTGATATAAAACATCTCTTCCTGCAAACCATTAATAATGGTATAAGCCCGTCCTTCGCGGCCCGAAATCGTATCTCCTGCGTTCAAAAATGCCATATTACTTCACCGTCACTTTCATATATACTTTTTCTACGCTATCAACCGGTTGGATATGTGCCTCGATAATAATGCTGTCCGTATCGACGCCAGCTGCAACCGATAAATCGGCTTGGGCATCAAAGTTTTGAATAGCATTGAGCGACTGAAGATTGTTCAAATATTTCAAGCACTCGTTGCGGAACAGGCTTCTGCCATCTGCGTTATTATCAACTTTTCCAATATAAAACGACTCGAAAATATGTTTAAAATCGTTCGCAATACCGTCCAGCACACGAATGACTCGGTTTTTTGAGAAGGCTTTGCCTTTCTCTGGCGAGTAGCCAGTAAACGTATTGATATCTTGCTCAACAATGACTCTGCCGCCGCTTACCGTGAACAAAAACTCACCAGCTTGCAGCGCCTCCACTGTTTGCGAATTCGTATAACGAATGTCCGCATCAGCAGCCTCCTCATAGGCTTCATAGGTCAGCGATTTATTCATCGGCGCTCCGGCAGTTGCCGCAGCAACCCAAACCGTTGCCTTCTGTGCATCAAGAACCGTTCCATCCAGCAGCTTGACGCCATTTTTGACACTGATGACCCCTTCAGAATCAGCAGATGGATAATTCGCCAGCACGACCTGAATTTTGCGGCCTTCTTCCTCGCGCAGACGGCGGGCAAAAGCAGCATATACCGATTTTAAGGACAAGTCGGCTGATACTAGCGCAATGGTATTAAAATCCTTTAGCTCAATTTGCGCCAAATATTCGGTATGGTCTTGATTCGTTACGGTACCATTGGAGCCGCCAACAAGCGGAACGCCTGCTGCTAACGTCAATGCTCCTGTACCGCCAAAGCTTACAAAGGCATTCGAGTTCAGCTCTGCGATATTCGCTGCTGTTTGTGAGTCAACTGCCTCTTTAGCAACAAAAGTGATGACATCGAATCGTGCTTCATCGTCAACATTTTGTTTGACCGCAACGGTGATGTCATTGCCTCGAACACCGCCGAATTTAGCTGTAAGCGTTAGGCTGCCAGCGACAGCCGTCGCTTTTGTTCCCTCGTTTAGTCGGTATAAGAGCAGCGTTTTTGCTTTCTTGAACGCTTCGCGCACCAGCAATAGCTCAGGCGCACTTAGATCATAACCAAGCAAGCTTCGCAGATCATCGCCAGCGTTGATGGCAATAACGGCCTTCGACTGCCCCCAGTTAAGGTTTAGCGGTACGGACACCGTCCCGCGCTCTCCCATGCTGCCAACCGTTTTCTTCTCGCCAACCAGGTTAATGTAAACGCCGGGGCGCACCTTATTTTGTGATGTATAAGTTCCTCCTGCCATGTTCTACATGACCTCCTTTTTCAAATAGGCTGTTATCATCGATAACGCTTGTTCGTGAGTATACGATTCTTGCTCCAACAGCACGGCGGATAGTATATCCTTCTGGGAAGGCGTATACCGTCTAGCCGACTTTAGCTGCTCCTTGCTGAACCTTGGTTCCAGCTCAGCTTCCTGCAACCTGCTTTTGTTCATTTTGTTCTGCCTCCGTCCTCTTGCGATTTGCACCATTTCACCCACCAGCGCTCACATCTGAGCCACCTCCTCATCTGGATAAAACAAAAGGGACGCTCGGTGTCGTCCACCGCTCGTCCCCGTTTATGATCTTTGGTACAATATCATAATATCACGGTTATTTGAGCGAAAACGGACATTAGGCGGACAGAAAGCGGACAACTTCTTGAAGCGCCTTTTGCTTCCATCTTCGGAACGTGCGATCAACGATACCCAGCTCCGAAGCAACAAACTCTGTAGGCTTTCCTTCTATAAAACGAAGCTTCAGCAGCCGAGCGTAATCGGGCGCATATGCTTCTAACGCTTCAAGCGCTTGATCGATAGATTGCAGCTGCTTCTCTATATCCTGAAGCTCGCTTATTTTATCGATGACGCCCATATAACCTTCAAAGCCGCCCGAGCCTTCTCGCGCTTCAAGCACCTTCTCAATCTTTTTCTCCAGCTCTCGCAGCAGCTTTTCATCCGCTGGACTTGCTGTTGCACGGCTTTTCTTTACTTCGTTTAGCTGCGCTTTCGTTCCAATAGGATATTTCGATAGATTCGCATGCGCTGCAGCTTCGATACGCTGATCCTGCTCATCCAAGTACATATAGGAAGGCAGCTTGCGCAGCTGCCGATGAAGCTCCTGCAAATGATCATCCTCAGATACTGCGCTTAGCCGCATGCCTGGTCCTACCGAGGTACCCTCCAGCTGTTTCTTTCTCGCTTTTAGCCGTTTATACGCATGCAATTGATCAATCACCTGTTGTTCTGCATTCATTCAAATAACCTCCCCTAGGTTTTAATGAATATTGAGTATTTTAAATACCATTCACAACAAAAAAATATAGCGATATCTCCGGTATTGACAATACTCCCAATCAAAAATATACTTACTTTTAAGTAGTTAAAATAGCGAAAATGATCTGCTGATACATTTCTTTAAGTGTTCGTCTGATGAATCTCATTGTATTTGGTATTTTAATTACCGTCAAGTATTTAAAATACCAATATTCAAAAACGGAGGGTATTTATAATGTCATTGGGTGCACGAATTAAACAACTGAGGGTTGAGCGCGGATTAACGCAGCAGGATGTCGCCGCAAAGCTTGAGATGGGCCGCTCTAACTTTGGTCATATCGAGAATGATCGGGTAACACCAACAAGTGAAGATTTGCAAAAAATGGCGGATATCTTACTGACAACAACCGATTATTTGCTTGGCCGCGATGCAGCCTCGGCAACTATACCTGAGTGGGCAACGTATAAAGATAAGCGCGACTTTAAAAAGCTGCTTGAGGAAGACGGGGAAATTATGTTTGACGGCGTGCCGCTTAGTGCTACCGATCGTCAGCGCGTCATGGATGTGCTTACAGGGTTGTTCTGGGAAGCTAAGCATATGAATAAGCACAAAAAAAAGACCGAGCCGACTAACGATGCTCCTGATGATGCCAAAGGGTAGGTGTTGCTATGGATAAAATGATTTTGAAGCTCATTCGAAAATATAAGACTAACGATCCATTCATCATCGCTGAGGGCCTTGGCATTCATATCCGTTACGCCGACCTCGGAGAAGGCACGCGTGGTCTCTATTTCAAAAAACTGCGCCGCCGGTTTATTGTCATTCACGATTCGCTTCCGGATAATTGGCGCCGCTTCGTATGCGCGCATGAGCTCGGGCATGACCGCTTGCATCCTGGCTTCAACCGTTTTTGGCTGGATGAGCAATCGTTTTTTAATGTTGGAAAATATGAGCGGCAAGCTAGCAAGTTTGCCGTAAGGCTGCTGACAGCAGGCGATTCTCCTGCTCCCAGCGAGACGCTTGAAGAGCTGCTTCGAAGAAATGGCGTGCCTGCGGAAATGCAGAAGTTTTATTTTTAATTAGCTGTATTTTGCATTATTCGATGAGGATGCTGCTGTGCAAATTCACACTTACAGGAAAAGCTCCCGCTAATCCAGCTGAAATTGGCGTATTTACCGCGTTTAACTGGAAATACTCCTGTTAATATCGTGAATATAGCCGTAATTACTTGCGATTGGCTGAATTAGCTGGAGAAATTCCTGTTAACGGGCATTAAATGAGCAAAGCTGATTATTTAACAGGAGTTTTTCCCTTTACTTCGAGTACAAATCACATACGAACTCCCAGCTGCACCAATATACACAAAAAGCTCCTATACCACAGCCAATGCTGCCGAATAGGAGCCTTTTTACATAGATTTTTACATAGATTTTCACATAGTTTTTTACATAGACGTCATGAAATCAATCTAGTTAAATCGCCCAATTACCGTTGCGGAAGATGGGCTCGCGAGTGCCATCCTGCGTCACACCGTCAATATTCATATCAGCCGAGCCGATCATGAAGTCTTCATGTGTAAGGCTTCTGTTTGCACCATGAGCGAGAAGCTCTTCAGGTGACATTTTTGTACCGCCTTGGATATTGACCGGGTACGCTTGACCCAGCGCAAGATGACAGGACGCGTTCTCATCATACAGTGTATTGAAAAACGTGACATTGGAGTTCGAAATCGGTGAATCATGCGGCACTAGCGCTACTTCACCGAGATGTCTTGCTCCTTCATCCGTGTTCAGCAAATTAGTGAGCGCCTCATATCCCTGCTCAGCGGAATGATCCACTACTTTGCCATCTTTAAAGGTCAAACTGAAGCCATTAATGACTTGA
This sequence comes from Paenibacillus sp. TAF43_2, assembly GCF_052113545.1. Classification (NCBI taxonomy): domain Bacteria; kingdom Bacillati; phylum Bacillota; class Bacilli; order Caryophanales; family Paenibacillaceae; genus Paenibacillus; species Paenibacillus sp. TAF43_2. Next base: position 11,332 of record NZ_JBFRDK010000031.1, on the reverse strand, counting down.
CCGTTGTAATTCAAAGGCTTGGTGCTGCGAACCGTTCCGTTCACACCATCCTTATTTGGCATAGTGAATACTTCTTCCGTTGGCATATTCGGATTGAAATAAACGCCTTTTGCATTTGCTTTGGAGCCGCCTAACCAAATATGTCCATCCGGCAGGTCTATCGTCAAATCCGTGCCTGGCGCTTCATATTGAAGCTGTTTGTAGCGCTTGCCATTCAGCAGCTCAACCATCTGAAGCAGCTTGGCATTATGCGCTTTCCATGCTTGAACAGGATCTTGAAGGCCAATTCGGGTAGCGTCAACAATGCGCTCCCAAAGCTTCTGCACCGCTTCTTCTTGCGAGAGATTCGGGAATACTTTAGCTGCCCATTCAGGAGTAGCATAGGATACAAGAGACCAAGCATTCGTATGATTCATTAGTGAACTGCGATAGCCGCTAAGCGCAGTTGAAGCTGTTTTTGATGCTGTTGCCACGCGCTTCGCATCTACATCATTGAGCAAGTCCGGGTTCGGGGAGTAGATCGTAATAAACGCCGCCCCATTTTCCACAAATTCTTCCCAAGCTTTGGCACGCCACATCGGATACTCCGAGAAAGCCTCTTCAGGAGCCTGCTTGTATTTGATGCGGGAAAGCTCCTCATCGTTATATTCCACATGGACATTTTTTGCGCCTGCCTTATAAGCTTCAGATGCAATAAGCCGTACGAGTGGAGCTGCTGTAATAGGTGCCATGACAACAACCGTTTGTCCCTGCTGCACGTTGACGCCAACCTTAACGACCAGCTCTGCGTAATTTTCTAATTGCTTTGGTGTTGGATACATGTATGTAAATCCTCCTTCATAATTAGTTCATTTTTTCTCAAGCGATAACCTTCTTCTATTATAATCCTCCAAGATAAATTGCTCAAATGATGCTGTGCAAGCAAAACGATTAATTCGATGAAACTGGTTATAATCTGTATATCCTAATCTCAGCAGAACAAGTTACAACTGTTTATAAAAAAGAGCCTCCCACCGTTCAACGAATGAAAATGAACGAGGGAAGCCCTTTATAGAAAACTCATATGTTATTGCTGCCCGTTTATGACATTAATAAGGGCTTTCCACCTTCATAATATCCATGAAAGGAACCTTTGTTACGCTGCCCATGTATTCCACATGAACCTTTTTTGTTCTTGAATCGAGCACCGTAATGACGCCTCTTACTTGCTCTGCTGCCCATATCGTAAGAAGCAGCTCTGTGCCTTCTTGCTTTGCTTCAACCAGCCGCTCGCCCAGCTCTTCCAGCTCAAATTCATCTCTAGTAGGCCTTTTTGGTCCTTTTGCCACCTTGTTCCCCTCCTGCTAGGTATGTACCCGTATTTTCAATAAAAAAGGGCCCCTCCGCTCGAGGAGACCCTGTTCCTATCGATCTAAGTTACGCGAATGTATCTATTATAGCATGCCGCAACTTTCTCTGTTAGCGATATTGCGAGAGTTTCAGCAACAATTATTGGAATGCGAGATCATAGCCTGAGCCTCTCCCTTAAATAAAAAGAAGCCCTCCGTATGGCAGTCCATAACAGAGGGCTTCGTTCCTATTTTATGAATGCTTAATTCCAATGGTCAAAATCTCACAAGGACCAACCGATACTTCAAGCAGCGATTGTCCGTCTGCAGCAAGATTTTCGACTTCATGCTCAAGCACGTTACTTTTATAAGCTTGTTCAAGTGATACAGCTGCTGCTTCTGACAGCTTAAGCGCCGTTTCAGAAGGCTTCATATTATACCATCTAAGCATGAAATCGCCAGATTGCTCATTCACCTTCATAGAGGAGAATGCTAGCCCACTGCCGTCCCAAGCGAATAAAGCGCCGTTTGGAGCAAGCTTGCCGGCATGGACGCCTGTCTGACTAACCGTCCACGGCACTTGGAACTGATATGCCGCTGCGTATGCGCCGGATGCAACTCCGTCGCCGTTATGCGGAAGGATCGTCAAGCTGAAGCTTTGCTCACCCAAGCATTGTGCTTCTGGTGTAGGGAATACGCCCCAATCGCCAAGCTCAGCAACTGCACGAAGCAATGTAATCGCAATGGTATTACGTCCATCGCGCAGTACTTCGTATTCATTCAGGCCAAGGTTGGCAACCGTCAAACCAGCTTTATCACCGCTCACATCGACAAACGCTTGTTGATGCTGTGCGTTGCTAGGATTGATCCACTCTGCTGCCGGCTCGTTATCACGCGTTGCAACCTCGAAGATGGAATCAGCTTGATGAACAGCCGTTTCTAGATCCGTTGGGAATAATACGCGAACACGGTGATCCTTCGCTTGGTTGTTGAAGGAGGATTTCCATTCCACCCCTTCGCCTTTGCGGCTTATTGCAATTTCAGTCCGAATCGTAAGCGGAACTGTCGCTTCCGTACGCTGTGACTTCCGCTCAGGGAAATAAACAGCCTCTTGCTTCTCAACCTCGAAGTATGGTTCTGCTGACGCAGGAACTGCCCATTCATGAACGATTTCGAATGCCGCACGGTAATCAGAATTCTCGATTAGACGAATGCTTGCAGGCATACCCTTTGTAGTCAAAGTTTGCTCTCCGGTTGGCTGCTTGTACATATATTCGTTGCCGATATCGCCTGTATTCTCATACACGCCAAGCTCGCGATAGACTTGACCGCTGCGTTTATCGGTCAAGTTAAACGATCCGTCCTGCGCGATATCAATTCGAAGCCATTCGTTCTCAAGCGCATGCTCGCCAGCAACCAGCGATTGTGATGGCTGCAATTGTGCTTTCGCATTTCGAACATAGCCATAAGCTGCCAAGCCTAGCGCAGCAACTTCCGCTGCTTCGAATGTCAGCTTCACTTTGCGGCTCATATATGGCTGACGGAACTTGTCATCTGGCAGATCATAACCGAATTGAAGTCCCATGTCAGAAGCTGTATGCGCAATGGCTTCACCGCTTCGATCAACAAGCGTTCTGCCCGTTACATCGACAGCATACATTTTCTTGTTCATCTCATCCAGCGACAAACCATCACGGAAGTAAATGCGAGCGATGTCCAGCTCAACCTCTACTACTCCGCTGCGATCCCAGCCCGTTGTATTGTACACAACAAACGGCAGTGCATCTTCGCCATATTGTTCAAATATGGATGTGTCAACCGCGTCGGCAATTGTCACTTTGCTATCGTCAATAATCGCTTCCGCAATATGACGGCTCTTATCGAAGCGAGTCACCATCTCACGGTGAACCTCGTCCACGCTGCAGCCGCAAATGCTGTCATGCGGATGGTTCTGCATCAGTGTTTTCCAAGCGTAAGTAAACAAGTGATGCGGGTATTCATGGCCAAGTGAATAAGCAAGCGCAGCAAGCGGCTCCGCTACCTTCTCCAGCATGGCTTGACCAAGCTGATTCATTTGCTTCAAGTAAACCCGTGCGGAAGCCGTATTCACGAGCGTTGACCAGCCGTCTGTACGTTGGCTGCGAAGCTCGCCTTTCACGACAGACAGCTCGCGTGTAAGCGAAGCATTCACCGACGCCAAATAATCTTGGAAATTCGAATGAATGAATTCTGTGTCAGGGAAAAGCTCTCTTGCTGTTTTCAGCGCAGCAGACAGATCCTGCTGAATTGGCTGATGGTCGCATCCGTTCATGAACAGCAATTGGCCTGTAGCAGCATACTTCTCTGCCTCAGCCAGCTTGCGCTCCCAATATTCCTTGGCGCTTGCTTCGTCTGCAGGCACTTCCATGCCGTTGCAGTACCAGTTGGCGAACAATACGCCCAGCACTTGCGAACCGTCTGGCCCTTCCCAAATCAGCTCCGAGAAGGAAGATTCATAATCGGAATCTGCTACTGTATTGTTAAAGCCCGTTGGCTTCACGCCCCTGCCAAATACCGCATTATCGATGCCTGCTTGACGCAAGATTTGCGGAGCTTGACCGATATTTCCGAACGTATCTGGAAAATATCCAACTTTGGCAATCGTTCCATAACGGCTCGCATCCTGATGACCGATTTGCAAGTTGCGAAGATTCGCTTCACTGCTCGTCAGGAAGGCATCCTGCAAAATATACCAAGGCCCGATCGGAATACGGCCTTCTTTAATATTACGTTCTAGGCGCTCACGATTCTCGGGGCGAACCTGCAAATAATCTTCCAAAATGATCGTTTGGCCATCCAAATAAAAGCTTTTGAAGTCCGGATCCGTATCAAGTGTATGAAGCAGCGTATCCATCAATTTTACTAGCAATACATGGTGCTTCTCATATGGCAAATACCATTCCCGATCCCAGTGGGTATGCGAGATGATATGGGCTGTTCGTTTGTCTTTCATCACTAGAACACCTCTTCTTGTTAATCGTTGTTTGCAGGAATTACGTTCACATTCACCTGATCAGGTCGGTAAACGGACAGCAGCTGACCGTTTTTATCCACTGCAAAGAGTACAGACCGCTCCTTCTCCAGCGTAAAAGCGTAGGAAACGCCGGTTACAGGGTCTTTCACCTCAATATCAACATCCAAGCTGAACTCGGATACGAATGTGAATAACGCGCCGTCTTGGAATGACAGTTTACGACCATAAACGCCTGGCAGCTGTCCGCCTTTAATCCAATCCAGCTCCACGCTGCAGCCTGCATAGGTGAGCGCAAACTCATAAATTGCTGAGATCGGCTCAATGCGATCATTCAGCTCTACTGGCAGCGGACACCAAAGGATGTTTCCTTTRCCGTGCGATAGCTCGATAATCTGATCGACTTCAGCTGCAGAAGTTCCTTTTTGCGCTTCCTTCCATACCTGAGCAATTCTCCGATTGCCATAAGAAACAGGCAGCAAACGTTCACCGATGCGAAGCAGTTCTTCGCGGCGTACATTGACAAGCTCTCTTGATCCAAACAACTCAGCATGACGATCGACTTGACGCCAATATGCATCAAGGCTTGTTGGACCCGTCAGCAGCAAAGTTGCTCCTGTACGTTCAACGTAGCTAAGCAGCTGGTTCATTGCAGCGTCTTCTATATTATGAGCACTTGGTACAATAACGAGCTTAACCGGATTTGCTTCCAGCTCGTCCAGATGATATTCCGAAGCGCCGCGGAATGGCTTGTTCAGCTCATAGGCCAGCACACGCGTTGCTTTAGTTGTTGCATCAAACGCCAGCTTGCGATTGGAAAAATCATTGGAATAAGGGAAAACGACTGCAGTATCCTCAAGCTCCCGCCCTCTGAACAAATCTCTGATTTCACCCATGAAGCGTCCGAAATCATAAGATACATTTGCCTCAGGCTTCTCCGTGCCATCTGCTCGAAGTGCGCCGATGTGCGATTCATTCGCATTGTCCATATAGAAATTTGTATTCCAAATCCATTGCACCGCACCTGCGCCACCTGTTGCAAAAGCATAGGCATATTTGCGCTCAAGAATATCGCGTAGTTCAGCTTCTGAACGTTTCGCCCGTCCTTCTGGTGTTTCCACGTACATAATGCCCGTTTCCTGCACCAAATTCGGCTTGTCTGCCGTTTTAGCAAATATACTGTCCCACACCAAATGATCATTCAACCACCAGGAATGCACGGTTGTATAATCGACAGCCTCGCCGTAGAAGAATGGTGATGGCCTCTGTGCGCCAAGCGCTTCATCCTGTCCGACCGTAACCATATGATCTGGACATTCTTCTTTAATGGCCTGGTACAGCTCCTTTGCCCAGCGATTGTGCATATCCATGGAGAACAATACATAATCAAGCCAGCGCGTACCCTTCTTGCCTTGATGCATATCTTGAACGTCAAAGTTGATTTCCTCTGGCTCAGGCACTTTCACCGATTCAAAGCTCGGCAGCTGCTCTGGCGTCATATTCCATAGCTTCTGCAGCTTCTCCACAGATTCGTGGCGTTCCTTAAGCCAAGCTGCATAGGCCGCCTGCTCGAATGGATCGCGTGCTGATCTTGGTCCGTCAGAAAAAATACGAGGAGGATCAAACATTGACGGCTCGTTAATTAAATCCCAATCGACATGCTTCGATTGTTTGTGGCGCGAAATGATCGAGCGGATGAACCGTTTCTGTGCTTCTAAACTCCGCGGATCGAGATAAGGATTTTGGCCTTCCCAAGTTTCCGGAGTGAATGAGAAGAAAGTAAAGGTTACCTGCAAATCATGGCGTTTGGCTGTAAGAAGAAACGCATCAATGGAGCGAAGCGCCTCTTCCGATGCATGGCCATCAACCTGCATAATATTGCGATAAGCCGTCCATATGCCGGTTCTAATCCAGTTGATGCCCGCTTTGCGCATCTGAGCCATATCGCGATCCCAAACCGATGCGTTTGGCAAAAATAAAAACTTGCGCGCAACATCCGAAGTCATGTAGGTCATGCCGACAACCGGCATCGGTCTGCCGTCTTTTACGAAATAATCGCGTTCGCTCGTAACCGGAGTTCCCTCTGCAAGCAGCTCAGCATCAAATCCCCAGAAGCCTTGGCGAAGAATACGAACTTCTCCATCCGTTGACTCCGCGATACAATCCACCTTATAGTAACCGCTCACGATTGCTAGAGGAACGGGAATACGAACGATAAGCTGTTTGCTCGCCGCTTCCGCTTTGATGCTGCTCGTCCACCGCTCATTCGGCTTGCTTTCATGCTGGATCGTAATCGAAAAGTTCCAGCTTGCAGCTGGCAAATCTGTCGCAGCAACAGAGCGGCTAAGCTTCTGTACTTGCAGCGTCAGCATCGCACGCTCATCCAGCTCGAAGGAAGCATAATTAGGCTTCAGCCACAGCTCTGTTACGCCTGCTGAGCAGAATTCCGACCAGCGGCGAAGCTCGTCCGCTCCTCCGCTTTGCCAGAATAGCTCCGTTAACGGCTGATTTACGAACAACCAGCGCGCGCCTGCGAACATCCCCTTCGTGTTCTCCCATAGTACGACAGGTGCTGCAACTTCTCTTCCTTCTGCTGAAACACCCTTTAGAAGCGGGTACAATTGCGCGTCCATCGGTCCAGCAGAACCCATCTGATGCGGTAAATCACTCGTTTTCGTTACATGCGGCACTAGATTCCAAGTGCTTGAAACCTCAAACATGGACTCTTTGCCTTGCAGCAGCGGAAGATCTTCCATTGCACGCAATTTCATAATCGGTGCTGCATCTACAGGCAAAGCCTCATGAATATGAAGCTCGCGGTGATAGGCGGTTTGCTCAGATTCTGGCTTCCAAACGCCAGCTTCATTTTTTGAAACGGGTTTTTTAAATGGAGCGCCGCCGATGCTAATTAAACCTCCACCGCGCTTTAAGTAGGCTAAAATTTCAGACCATGCTTGCTTTGGGAAATACGGCGCATGCATATTTATAAAGCTTCCGCCATCTGCAGCAGCGAGTGCCGCTCCAAGATTATTCGCGCGTACGACGCCGCCGATTTGCAGAAGCTGTCCTTCCGCATCCGAGCTTATGCGAGAATCGATAGGAAACGATGGATCATAGAAAATAATCATGCTCATAGAATCTCATCCTTCATCGCTTGATAGACAAGCTGTGAGAAAAGACTGTTCGACCAAGCGAACCATTTGCGTGTGAACACAGCTGGATCATCTGCATGGAAACCTTCGTGCATGTAGCCTGTGTCCGCGTCAGTCGCTTCCAGCATCGCAATCAAATCTAGCTTTTCTTCGCTGCTAGTAGCTGTAATTCCTTGCATCGACAATGCCATATGCCAGATGTAGCCTGGAGGCGTATGCGGACTGCCGATACCTTTTGCTGCCGTTCCTTCATAGTAGAAAGGATTATGTTTGCTTAGAGCAAACTTTCTCGTATTCACATAAATCGGGTCTTCTGCATCCACATAACCAAGGTATGGGATCGAGATCAAGCCCGGAGTTCCTGCATCATCCATCAGGCAGTAATTGCCGAAACCATCCGTTTCATAAGCATAAATAGGACCGAATTCCGGATGCTGATAAATACCGTAAAGCTGAATGCCATGGTTGACATCCTCTTCTAGCTTTTTTAGTTCCTTAAGGAAATCCATATCACGGAATACCCATTCCGCTATTTCCTCCATTTGGCGAAGCGTAACAACCGCAAACATGTTATCCGGGATGTTGTAATGGAAGTCACATGCATCATCGCTTGGACGGAAGCCTGACCAAATCATACCCGTATAGTTTACAGGCATGCCTAGACCAGAATTGCGAAGTGAATCAGTTGGAATGCCATTATCACGAGTAAAACGATAAGGCGATTGTTCAAAATGGCGCTGTTCTGTCTTCCAAAGCTCTACGATGCGGCGCATCGCTGCTTTGAAGCCGGAATCGAAAATATCCGTCAGCTCCGTTTCTTTCCAGTAAGCATGCGCGAGGCGCATGGAGAAACAAATGGAGTCAAGCTCGAACTTGCGCTCCCATACCCATGGAGACATATCCGTTTCATCCGTAGTATTCCAGTGCCAATCATTAGCGGACTCATTGAACGCATTCGCATAAGGGTCGATTTGAATATAGGAAATATGGCGTTTAATCAAACCACTAAGAATTCTTTGCAAATCTTTATCATGTTTCGCGAATGGAACGTAGTGCATCACTTGCTCGACGGAATCACGAAGCCACATCGCAGGGATATCGCCCGTGATTACAAATGTCGTGCCATCGTCCATCAGCTTCGTCGTTGTTTCCAGCGTATTCGGAAAGCAATTTTTGAACAATTGAAGCAGCTTCGGGCGATGTGCCAGCTTCTGCTCCGCTTCCTTCAGCACGTCTTGAATCGCCTGCGGCAGCGTTAGCTCAGGCATCGGAATTTTCGGTAATCTAAATTGCTCCATCGTATTTGCTCCTTTAGAAATAGGATTCGTAATTATTCCTTAACGGCACCAACCGTCAAGCCTTGAATGAAATATCTTTGGAAGAAAGGATAAGCGAATACGATTGGGCCTGTTGCCAGCACCACCATCGCCATACGCGAAGTATCCTGCGGCATCGACTGCAGCAAACCGGTGCTGAGCGACGCATTTTGCGAGTTTTGCATAATGAATTGCATACTATTCTCGATCCGCATCAGCATCGACTGAAGCGGCACTAAATTCGGCGTGTTAATGTACAGCAAGGCGTTAAACCAATCATTCCAATAGCCTAGTGTACTGAACAAAGCGATGGTTGCAAGCCCTGGAAGAGACAAAGGCAGCACCAGCTTGAAGAAGGTTCCAAATTCTCCTGCACCATCGATTTTGCCTGATTCTATAATAGCATCTGGCACCATGGTCGAGAAGAATGTCCTTAGGATCATAATGTAGAAAGCGTTGACCGCAAGCGGTAAAATAAGCGCCCAAATGGAGTCTTTAAGTCCAAGCAGCTGTGTAACAACAATATAAGACGGCACGAGACCACCGTTAAATAGCATCGTAAAAAAGGCGAAAAATGCGAAGAAACCGCGATATTTAAAGCTTTTGCGTGAGATTGCGTAAGCGAAAAGCGCTGTACATACAACACCAATGACAGTACCAATAACGGTAACAGCTATCGTTACCCCATAAGAGCGAAGCAGTTGATCCCCCGCTTTAAATAAATAGCTGTAAGCCTCAAAGCTCCATTTTTCAGGAAAAAGCGAATAGCCGTTTTTAGCTAGCGTCGCCTCATCCGTAAACGAAATGATGGTGACGAATAGAAAAGGAAATACACATAACAATGCAAAAATACCAGCCACGGAATGGAATCCTATATTCCAAATGGGCGTCAACCTATGAAAGTCGCGGGTTTTCGTTTGAGCGGACATAGCGGTTTTCCTCCCTGCGCAATGCTTGTTCCTGCAGTAAAGCCTTTAGACTAGAACAAAGCATTGTCTTTGTTGAATTTACGAACAATTCCGTTCGATGTAATAACGAGTACAAATCCAATGATCGACTGATACAAGCCTGCTGCTGTACTCATGCCGATTTCACCAGTTGATTTCAAGCCGCGATACACATAAGTATCGATAACATTCGTTACGCTGTAGAGTGTTCCAGAGTCCCTTGGCACTTGATAGAACAGTCCGAAATCCGCATAGAAGATTTTACCGATTGCAAGCAGCGTCAATATTGTAATGAGCGGTGTAAGCATCGGGATCGTAATGCTGCGAATTTGCTGCCATTTATTTGCGCCATCGATCATTGCCGCTTCATAAAGGGATTTATCAATACCCATGATGGCTGCCAAATAGATGACACTGTTGTAGCCGACTGATTTCCAAAGAAATACGACGACGATAATAATCGGCCAATAGGTTGGATCAGAGTACCAGTTTATCGGATCGATGCCGAACCAGTTGAACACTTGGTTCACAACGCCTTTATCCAAGCTCAGGAAGCTGAATACGAAATAACCGACGATAACCCATGATAGGAAGTATGGAAGAAACATACCTGTTTGATATACTTTTGCTAATTTCTTGTTCGTAATCTCAGCCAGCATAATCGCCATTGCAACGGCAATGACTAGACCAAGCACGATAAAGAAGATGTTATAAACGACGGTATTGCGTGTAATGATGTAAGCATCATTGGTACTGAATAGAAATTTGAAGTTTTGCAGGCCTACCCACTTGCTCTCGATAATGCTGGCAAGAAATCCATCCCGGCTGTATCTGTACTCCTTAAACGCAATAACCATACCGGCCATCGGCAAGTAAGAGAAGAAGATGAACCAGATTGTTGCTGGCAGCACCATAATCAACATCGCTTTATTTTTATTAATATCTTTAAAAAACCGTCCTATGGCTCCCACGTGATCACCTCTCAGTTGTCAGATTAATAAGCAAAGGTATGAAACGAATGCCGTGCATTCGCTTCATACCTCCCTCATGTTTACTTGTTCGCCGCTTTCCATTCGTCAAGCTGACGTTGTGCTTCAGCCATGATTTTATCAAGTCCAGCTGCTTTAAATTTCTCATTTGCACGTTTGATGTAAGTCTCAGGATCAACTGTTCCTGTCATAAGCGGTGCCCAGAACTCTTCTCTTACGTTTTGTACGGAAGCAATTTCAGTCGTTACTTTCGACGGATCGAAGTTGAAGCCAAGAAGAGGTGCTGGTGTTCCTGCATCGTTAAACTTCTTGAACTCTTCCCACTTGTTCGTAGGATCTGTTGTATTCAAGTACGTAAGCATTACGTTGCCCAGTGAGAATGTTGGCATGTCATAGTTTTTTGACTCATCAAGGTTTTCCATAACATTGTCGCCTGTTTTCTTGTAGTGAACGTTTTCGATACCGGAATCAATCATGTTGCGAAGCACAGGATCTGTGTTCAGCAAGTTTAGGAATTCCATTGCTTTTTCCGGATATTTCGAGTTAGCCGAAATAGCTTGCATTGAACCCATAACTGACCAGTTGTAAAT
>NZ_JBFRDK010000030.1:0-46098 GCF_052113545.1 Paenibacillus sp. TAF43_2 | reverse complement strand
TTACAAAACTACGAACAGGTTGTTAGCTATTCGAAGCAGCTTGAGGTTTTTAATAATGAACTGCAACGATCAGAAAAAATGGAAATCATCAGTCAATTGGCTGCTTCAGTAGCACATGAGGTCCGTAATCCGCTGCAGGTGACAAGAGGGTTTCTTCAGTTGCTCGGAGAAAAATCGACAAACGATAAAGAAAAGGGTTATATGGTGCTAGCCATCGATGAGCTCGACCGAGCTTCAGACATTATAACGGATTTTTTAACGTTTGCTAAACCTCAGCTTGAAAATACGACACTGCTGAATATAGCCGAAGAAATCAAGAAAATAGAGGCAATACTAGTGCCACTAGCAACGATGCAGGGCGGGGTCATAAAGGTTGATTTAGGTTCTGATTTATATGTTCGTGGTAATTCATCTAAATTCAAACAAGCGCTTATCAACATTATTAAAAACAGCATTGAGGCATTACATACAGAAGGGATCATTATCATTCGAGCTTATCAGGATGAATCTCAAAACGTTGTCATCTGCATTAAAGACAATGGCGAGGGGATGAATGAAGCTGATTTGAAAAAGCTGGGGGAGCCTTATTATTCAAAGAAAACAAAAGGAACAGGCTTGGGTTTGATGGTGACCTTCCGAATTATTGAAATTATGCAAGGGAAGGTTGAGTTTATTAGTACGAAAGGAGTAGGAACTGAAGCTATTATTCATATTCCACTAGTAAAGAATTAGCGCTAGCTGCTCTCCAATGAGCAACTAGCGCTTTTTTTGAATTTATTCCCATGCTGCTGCGTTTAATTGATCCGCGTTTTTTAAAGCTTTAGGGTTTTCAGGAAGCACCAAGTAGTATTTATTAGCCGATTCTTCAACAACCTCTACATCGATTGTATCCGGAACATCGATTCCGAAAGCTTCTTTTATTGCATCTTTCGGATTGGCGATAAGTTGTTTCTTGAATTCGGCATCTTCCCAAGCTTTTTGAATGATTTGTTCTTTTAACGATTGTACATTGGACACAATAATCACCCTTCCGAATATGTATAAGTTTACCATACTCAGTCTATCATGCCCGTTCGACAAATTCTATATGAATTTTCAATTATTCGACAATTAATAGATTATATTGTACCTGTTAAACTGAAATTTTAGACAAAAAGTAGTTAAATCCGCCCTCTAGCAGCAACTTTTTGTTTGATTCTATCGTCTCATGGGTATGGTTCAAATGTTTTAGTATAAAACTATGGAATGCGACTAGCTCACTAGATCCCGCTTCCAATTCAATTAGTCGTTTTTCATTATCAATTGCAAGCTGAACATAAGGTCCGAGGCATCCTCGAATAAAGATTTCATTTTCAACCTTTTGCTCAGTTAAGGAATCTTCCGCAGTTCTATTTGCGGCGATCATCGCAAGCAGGCCATTATAGCTGCCTTCAGCCAGATCTTCTTTCCAATCCTGATAGTCGTCAGACATCTGAAGCGACATCAGCACAATATCGATGGCGAGCTCCATCTTGGCAATGAGCTCTGGCCGTCCTGCTAACAACAGTGCGCCAGTGCTGGCGATTTTGACGGGACCTGCTTTGCCAGCTGTGCGGATGGGGTCGTTTATAAAGTAATCATCGCGATCCTCGTTGGTTACACTTTCGGCCCAGTTTGTTACATAATGGTCGTAATACGCCCAAAATGGTGAAGCTGAAGGGAACAGCTCACGGAATACACGGAACATTTCGAGCATGAGCAGGTTGCCAAGAGCAAGCTGTTCCTTCCAATTGGATGCCGGCTTGCTGTCCATCACGTCATCCTGAATAAAAAAATAGAGCATTCCATATACATTAGCTAATGCGAGCGCTTCACATTGCGAATCATTAATTCCGCTCGGCTCTTTCATCCAGAAGGGGAGAAGGCTGCATATGTAATCCTTGTTACTGTCATGCTTCACCGGATTGAACTTATGCGCATAGGCTAGACCAAGGCTGCCGAGCGGTGCGGGGAAAGCTGCAATACGTTCTTCGGCTTTGGCATAAACAAGTTCCAGCTGTGTGGTATAGCGAGTAAACCATTCCATTTAAATGTCCTCCGCTGCAATAGAATGTAAGCCAAACGACCATACTAAATTAAGATTTGATGCATATAAATAGTATATGAACGGTGTCAATCTTTTCCTACTATATCATTTTTGGAAAAAGAAAATCTTAACATATTTTTAAGCATGAGGAAGAAAAAAACGAAGTCTGTATTGAGTAAAAGCAGGAAATCCAGTAAAATGGATTAAGGTTATAAAAATAGGTGAAGTTAGTAGATGATCCTCTGTCACGCTATGCTTACAGAACTGGACTTAGGTCGGGGATGAATCTATTACCTGAGCAGGTTTAGAATTTAGTTCTCCTGCATTAAAGTTAATACCTAGATGAGAGTTCTTTAATGTGGAGGTAGTATGGCATGAATAGAGATGTTGAAATTTATGTTCTCTTAACGAATACGGGAACCTTATTTTCCAAGACAATTAGATGGTACACTAAAAATATGCTGAATCACGCTTCAATYGCATTTGACAGAGACTTGAATGAGGTTTATAGCTTTGGCAGAAAAAATCCGAACAACCCATTTTTTGCGGGATTTGTGAAAGAGGATGTACGAGGCGAGTTTTTTGAGAACTCAACCTGCGCTTTGTATAGATGTACGATTAGTCATTGCGCCTATATAAACATACGAAATCAAATTCATTACATGGAGAAAAATCGCGATCAGTATAAATACAATTTGCTTGGCATGTTAGGCATCATGCTTAATATTGAGATGAAACGAGAGTACGCATACTTTTGCTCACAGTTTGTAGCCTCTGTTTTTGAGGAAAGCGGCGTGAATCTTGTTAATAAACCTTCCTTGTTCGTAACACCTGCTGATTTGGAGAATACAACGCTGCTGGAGCTCGTTTACCATGGCAAGCTGCAAGCTTATACAGGTGTTCAAGAGGAAATAAAGGCAACTGGAACCTTCCGCACTGCGTAAAGAAGATCTCACGTGTTGAGATCTTTTTCTTTTTTATAATGATCATTATGACGAAAACGGATTACATCCAGGAGGCTGGTTCACGATGTCTATTATTAGCTTTGGAATAGTTGGCGGAGGCTGGCGCGCAGAGTTTTACATACGTATCGCCAAAGCATTGCCGGAGAAATTCAACATTCATACGATACTTGTTCGTGACGAGGAGAAGGGGCGGCTGCTGGAGGCAAAATGGGGCATTCGTACGGTTCGCAATATGGATCAGTTTACGGCTGAGTCCAAGCAGTTCAGCTTTGCTGTCGTATCTGTCCCGCGAACAGCGGCTCCGGCTATTATCCAAGAGCTAGCTGAACGGCAAATTCCAGTGTTGGCAGAGACGCCTCCGGCTGCTGATTTGGAAGCACTAACAGACCTGTATCAATCGCTGCCTAAGGATGCAATGGTGCAAGTAGCCGAACAGTATTTATTTCAGCCGATGCATGCGGCTCGGATTCAGATTGCCCGCTCCGGGAAGCTGGGTGAAGTATCGCAAGCACAGGTATCTGCTGCCCATGACTATCACGGGATTAGCTTAATTAGACAGCTTCTTGGCGTCGGGTTCGAGCATGCCAGCATCATCGGACAGACCTTTGAATCTCAGATCATGCAAGGGCCGAGCAGACAAGGTGATCCGCTTGAAGAACGAATGGTACAATCTGTGCAGCGAATTGCAACGCTCCGATTTGGCGACAAGCTGGCTGTATATGATTTTACGGGAGATCAATACTTCTCTTGGATACGGCGCAGCCGCATGCTCGTAAGAGGCAGTAAAGGTGAGCTAGTAGACTCAGAAGTCAGTTATTTAAAAGATTACGCCACACCCATTCATACGGAGCTTCGCAGAGTCGATACCGGTCAGCACGGGAATTTGGAAGGTTATTATCATCGCGGGGTTATTGCGGATGGCGAATGGCTTTACCAGAATCCAGTTGCTCCCGCAAGGCTTAGTGATGACGAGATCGCAATTGCGACTTGTTTGCTCCGAATGGGGCTGCTCGCTTCCGGTAAAGGAGCTTCCTTCTATAGCCTGGCAGAAGCAGCACAAGATCACTATTTGGCGCTCCTTATGGGGGAAGCAATGGCTTCGGGACAGACGGTGCATACGGAGAAACAAGTTTGGATGCCAGAATAGTCATAATCACCAATTAGGACAATTAGCACTAAACAAAATTGGTACCAATTACATGCAGGTGTAAGTCTTCGGCTGTGCTAAAATTGTATGATAAGTTGAAGACTCGTAGTCACTATTTTTGTGATAGAGTCTTTTTTTGTATTGAATATTCGGAATTTTTTGGAAATTACTATTTTTATTTTGGAAAAACATATTCGAAATCTTAATTAATGGGTAATCAAGCTATAAAGGAGAAACAGATGCCATTTTTAACGAATAAAAAAAAGAATCCTGTCATTATATTCCTGATGTTCGTGTTGTTGGCTCTTTCGGTTACAGGGTGCGCTTTGTTTCAAAGCAGCGGCAATTCGGGCGAAGAGAATAAACCAATAGAGACGGAAAAGCCTGTCGCGCCTGCAAACGGTGAAAAGAGTAAAGTGATTCCATTTGTCTATACGACAAAAAAGGAATTGTCCCTTACTTTCAATGGTATGGGTGATGAGAGTCTGATGACCAAGCTGCTTGATGAACTTGATCGCTACGAGATTAAGGCGACCTTCTTTTTGCCGGGCATGAGGGTGGCTGAAGAGCCGGAAATCGCCAAGGAGATTTTGGCCAGAGGTCATGGCATTGAGAACAACACGCTTAGTCGGCTCGATCTAACTCATTTAAGCTATGAGCAAGTGTTTAAAGAGATCAATGTCAGCAACGAAGTGATCGAGAGGGAGCTGGGAGTAAAGCCTCAATATATGCGGACGAGATCCGGCGATTACAATGATACCGTTCAGCTGGCGGCAGCGCAGAGCGGGCTTTCGGCTGTTGTATCTTACAGTCTTAATTTGCATGAATGGCAGCAGGAATCGGAGCAAGAGAAAGCGGACTATATTCGAAAATATGTGACCCGGGGCGGCATTATTGCCTTGGATACGGAGCTGGATGGACAGGTTCTAGAATCGATACCGCTTATTGCGAAGGCAGCGGCCGAGGTCGGCTACAAGCTCGTTCCGCTTAAAGAGCTGGTAAGCAGTGGACAAGAGAGAAAACCGCTTGAGCAAATACCAGGATTTGACGCTGCTCGAAAAAATTTAAACGACAAACAATCGAGCTACAAGCTTATTTATAACTGGGAAAATAAAAAGAAGGTTGTGTCACTTACCTTTGATGATTGGGGTACCGACTACACGATTACAAAGCTGCTTGATATTTTGGAAAAGCATGACGTGAAGGCTACATTCTTCTTGCGTGCCAACGGGGTAGAGAAAAATCCGAATTTAGCTAAGGCGATAGCGGAAGCTGGACATGATGTTGCTAATCACACGTACAGTCATCCTGTCATTACTAAGTTAACGCCTGAGCAATTGCAAGAGGAAGTCGTCAAAGCTCATCAAGTGATAACCGAAGCCATTCAGCAGCAGCCTACCATGTTATTTAGACCCCCGACGGGTGAGATTGATGATGAGCGGGCGAGAATTGTAGCTGCAACAGGCTACACATCCATTGCGATGTATGACGTAACGGTGTTCGACTGGGACTCTGCCAATGACGCCGACCATATCGTGAAGGGTGTTTTGGATCAAACCGTTGATGGGAGTGTTATTCTTCTGCACATGCTGGATAACATTCATACGATTGAGGCGCTGCCAGATGTTATTGAGAAGCTGAAAAGCAAGGGCTATGCATTCGTTCCCATGTCGCAAATGTCTCTAAAATAACTTTTTCTTACTAGATGGAGATGACATATGACGTTATACGAGGAAATCGTTACAAGGCAGAAGAAAATAGCGGTCATTGGATTAGGTTATGTCGGATTGCCGATTGCAGTAGCTTTTGCGAAAAAAGTGGACGTGATCGGTTTTGATGTTAATAAAGATAAGATTGCACAATATTGCAGCGGGATCGATACAACCGGCGATATAGGCAGTGATGTGCTCAAAAATACTGAAGCGCATTTTACTTCAGATCTGAATGAGCTTAAAGATGTTTATTTCTTCATTGTGGCCGTGCCTACACCGATTCAAAGCGGTAATATACCGGATTTGAATTATGTGAAGAGTGCGTGTCAAATGGTGGGCAAGAAGCTCAAGCTTGGTGCAATGGTTGTGTTTGAATCGACCGTCTATCCGGGGGTGACGGAGGAAATATGTATTCCGATTTTGGAGGCAGAGTCGGGTCTTGTTTGCGGCGTCGATTTTAAGGTAGGATATTCGCCTGAACGGATCAATCCCGGTGACAAGGTTCATCGACTAGAGAACATTACGAAGATCGTGTCCGGTATGGACGAGGAGACGCTGGAAACTGTCGCGAGCATGTATGAGCTGATTATTGATGCAGGCGTATTTCGGGCGGAGAGCATCAAAGTAGCTGAGGCTGCAAAAGTCATTGAAAACGCACAGCGAGATGTAAATATTGCTTTTATGAATGAGTTGTCCATGCTGTTTAATGGCATGGGCATTGATACAAAAGCTGTGCTGCAAGCAGCAGGCACCAAATGGAATTTTCTTAACTTTAGCCCTGGGCTGGTTGGTGGTCATTGCATCGGAATTGATCCTTATTATTTGACCTATAAGGCTGAGGATACCGGCTATCATTCCAAAATTATTTTAGCGGGACGCCAAATTAACGATGGGATGGGCAAGTATGTCGCTCAGCAAATCATTAAGAGGCTTGTTAAGCAGAAGGTAAATATAAATACAGCCAAAATAGGCTTTCTTGGCTTTTCTTATAAAGAGGACAGCTCCGATATTCGCAATACGAAGGTGACAGACATTATCGAAGAGCTTCAAGAGTACGGGATAACAACACTTGTGGCAGATCCAAATGTGGACAAGCAGCAGGTTTATGGTGAGTATGGCATCGAGCTATGCGACATTGAGGAATTATGCGGGTTGAATGTTGTTATTGTAGCGGTTCCCCACAGTCAAATTACGAAGATGAATGTTGAGGATTTTGACAAGCTGTATGACGACAACAAAACGAAGTTTTTGGTTGATATAAAAGGCGTATTTGATAAGCGGTTATTCGAGCAAAACGGATACGACTATTGGAGCCTATAGTGCCGGATTGGAGACAGCAGCGTGTTTAGACGACAGAAAAAAAAGCCGATAGAAGTGCTGACTGTTCCAAGAGCGGACAGACGCACCCTTTGGAGCGTTCCCGATCCGGAGCATTTGCGGCAAAAGGTTGATCGAAGAGGTTATGCCGAAGGTCAAAGCAAGGACGGCCGTGATGATGCGGCAGCGATGCATAAGCTGCGTGAGCTTAGCCTGAGATATGAGGCAAGCTTTGACGTGCAGCTGCTTCGCAATGGCCGGAGGAAGCAGCAGGCAATAAAGGGAAAAGCGGTAGACATTTCTTCTACAGGCATTTTGATTGAACTGGATGCATCCGTTATTGGCGATACGTTCATGGAGGGGGCAAAGTACAAGCTGAGCTTCGAGATCCCGCCTGGTACGATGCCTGAAGGTTATGAGTCTGCCGTGAAAATAGAAGCTGTTATCAAAAGAACATTTACGCGAGATAGCGAAGAGGGAGCGAAGCAGCTTATCGCTTTCCAATTTGAGAGGCCATTATCCACGTATCTTCAGAAGAAGCGTTGGGGTTATTCTGTCTATGCGGCGAGCACCTTGCTGTTTGTAGCAGTTGCTATTATTATGCTTATGCGTGTGGAGAGCATCATTTATTTTAAATATAATTTCATCTTGTATTTATACAGTATTACGGCAGCGGCTTTCTTGYTCACTCGTTACTTCTTCGGCGCGCTGCACCGCGATGTGCCGGTTAATCCGCATTATACGCCAGGCGTATCGATTATTATTCCTTGCTTTAATGAAGAGGAATGGATTCATCGAACGATTTTGAGCTGCATGAATCAAGACTATCCGATCGACAAGCTGGAAGTGATTGTCGTAGATGATCGCTCTAAGGATCGTTCTGTTGAGCAAATTCAGAAGGTTATCGACCTTGTTCACAAAGAGGCGCAGAGGTACGAAACGAAGGATCGTCTGAAATTGCATGTATTGTCCGAAAATGGGGGCAAACGCGTAGCGCTTGTAAAGGGCGTGGAGATGGCAAAGCATCGTTTGGTTGTATTTGTGGACTCTGACAGCTTTCTAGAGCCAACGGCGATTAGAAATCTCGTACAGCCCTTTCAGGACCCGCGAATGGGCGGCGTCGCTGGACGCACGGATGTGGAAAATAAATATACGAACACAGTTACTAAGCTGCAGACGGTTCGTTACTATATTGCATTCCGAATTATGAAGGCTGCGGAATCTTGGTTTGACAGCGTAACCTGCCTGTCTGGGCCACTCTCTTGCTACCGCAAGGATTTAATTTTGAAGCATAAGGATGCTTGGCTGACTCAGAAGTTTTTGGGGCAGCCAGCGACCTTTGGCGATGACCGCAGCATGACTAATTTTATTTTGAAAACACATCGTACCGGCTATCAGGATACAGCGATTTGCTCCACAATCGTACCCTCAGAGATGAACGTGTTCTTAAAGCAGCAAATGCGCTGGAAGCGTTCATGGCTGCGTGAGTCGCTGCGAGCAGGGGGCTTTATTTGGCGGAAGGAGCCGTTTATGGCTTTGTTCTTCTACATCGGGCTTATTGTTCCAATAGCAGCACCGGTTGTGG
Source organism: Paenibacillus sp. TAF43_2 (assembly GCF_052113545.1). Taxonomy (NCBI): domain Bacteria; kingdom Bacillati; phylum Bacillota; class Bacilli; order Caryophanales; family Paenibacillaceae; genus Paenibacillus; species Paenibacillus sp. TAF43_2. The sequence continues at coordinate 37,307 of NZ_JBFRDK010000030.1, read as the reverse complement.
TTTTGTACAACTTGGTTTATGTACCGATCATGTATCGTATATTCCCGAGCACCTTCCTGATGGGACTGCTGCTGATGGCGCTGTTGATGAGCTTTGCCCACCTGTTGTTTCGAAAGAGCAAGCTGTGGGTATTTGGATTCGTATTTTGTATCTTCTACGAGTTTGTGCTGCTCTGGCAAATGCCTGTTGCTTGGGTTACCTTCTGGAAATCAACGTGGGGAACGAGAGAAACGCCGCAGGACATTGAAGCTCGAAATAAGAAAGCAGCGAGAAAGAACAAAAACAACAAGAATATGGACATGCCGCTTTAAAGCGGCTATGGTCTATTTCATAGATAAGGATGACCGCTATGAATAAGTGGTATACGAATGGAGTTTTCGATTATAAGCGGAAAAACAAAAGAAAGGTGATCAGAACGACAGTACAGATGATCATCTTGCTTGTTTTGGGCTTCATTCTTTTCCATGCTGTATTTGATATCAAGCAATATGCGGAGCCGGATAAGGCGCAGTGGACCAATCAAGACGGGTTTATTGCGCTGTCTTATTTTGGCGTAGCAAGAAACGGCACATCGGAGCTGATTTCCAAAAAACGGCTGGATCAGCAGTTGAAAGCACTGCACGATCAAGGTTATGTAACCATTTCGCAGCAGGATGTTATGGACTATTACAAGCTTGGAAAACCTTTGCCGCCTAAAGCGCTGTTTCTATCCTTCGAGGATGGACGAAACGATTCCAGTTTATTTGCTCAGCCTCTGCTGGAGAAATACAATTATAAAGCGACCGTTTTGTCCTATGCGAATAAGGTTGGGAGCAATGAATCCAAATTCCTTCAGCCTAAGGACATGCTCAGTATGATGAAAAACGGCTTTTGGGAGCTGGGAAGCAACGGCTACCGCTTGTCTTATATTAATATTTTCGACAAGGAAGGCAAGCTCATTGGTGTGAAAGAAGAGAATGAGTTCAAAAATCGGGCTAACACGAGCTACTACACTCACTATCTGATGGACTTTATCCGGGATGAGAACCTAGTGCCTGCGGAGCATCGAGATGAAATGGAAGCGCGCATCAATGCAGACTACAAGTCGATGAAAGAAATTTACAACAAGACGCTTGGCTTTGTTCCGAACGTGTATATGATTATGCACGCGAACATTATGTACAACGGCATGAACCGGCTTGTTGAGAGTGTGAACGACCAAAATATTAAAGCGATGTTCGGCATGCATTTTAACCGTGAAGGACTTTCCTTGAATAAAAGCAGTGACAGCCTTTATAATTTAACGAGGGTGCAGCCTGCTTCCTATTGGTATACGAATCATTTGCTTATGAAAATTAGCAAGGATACCGGTCAGAAAGTCAGCTTTATTGCAGGGGATGAGCGGAGATCGGCAAAGTGGCAGCTTATCAGCGGTGCGGCTGAGTTTACGGATAACCGGATTGCTTTAACCTCTGTTCCAGCAGGAAGCGGCATGCTTTTGTTGAAAGATATTCATGCTGCCGACGTAAAACTTACTGCGGAGCTTGGCGGTCATGCTGTCGGCAGCCAATCGGTTTATGTTCGCTACGATCAGCATACGGATTCATTTGTTCGAGTGTCGATCGAGGATAATTCGGTTATTGTAGAGCAAAAGGCACCCGGAGGCAAGGTTGAACGGCTGCTAGCAAGCAAGCTTGGGGACAAGGCTGCTGAACGTGCGAAGCAGCTTGAAGTTAGCGTATCGGGCGATCAATTAACGGTGATTGTAGATGATGTACAGCTCTCTTTGCAGCAAATTAGCAGCTCGATCGTCGGCGGAAATATTGCGCTTGCTTCCAAAGCAAGCCTTAACTACGAAAAAGATGATATTTACGACGCTGTTTTTGATAATATAAAAGTAACGACCGTCAAAGAGGACGGTACAGAGCATGAGTCATTATACAAGAACGGTTATGTTGGGATTGAGGGGTTGATCAGTAGAGTGAAGAACGCGATAAATGCATCATTCGACTGGGCGATCGATACGTTTTAGCTTAATCAGAACCTAATAATTCGAGGAGTTTGAATCAATGCGGAAACGAAAAGGTCTTATTGCAGCATGTTTGCTTGTGGTGCTTGTAGGCGCAGCAATGTATTTTTCCAATCTTACAAATCGCGCAAAGAAAGCGGAGAAGTCGTCTATTGAAGACGTACAGCAGGCTGCAGCCAACGTACTGCCTGAATTGTCAGCTTGGATTGTGGACTGGCAGTGGAAGCAAGGAATTGAGGACCTGAGTATTATTAAAGGTGAATTAACGAGCTTGCAGTTGTTTGCAGCCTATTTTGATTATAAGGATAGTCTTTATTTTACGGATAAGTTCCAGCAGGCATTGCCTGAAATCATGAAGATTTATAAGAAGAACGAACAGATGCAGCTCTATCTGACGGTAGTAAATGACCAGTTTAAAGAAAATGGCGAGTCTGTTCAAAAGGATTCGAGTTTAATTAAGCGGCTAGTAGAGACGGAGAAAAGTCGCAAAAAACATGTTGATGAATTGATTGCAGCCGTTGATCAATTTGGCTTGAACGGAATTGAGATCGATTATGAGCGAGTCGAGGAAGAGGACTGGGAACGGATGCTGCTTTTCTACTCGGAGCTTCATACTCGTTTGCAGAAAAGCGGGAAGTCGCTTCGAATCATTTTGGAACCAAGAGCTCCTATTGAACAATTAAAGCTTCCGGAAGGCCCGGAATATGTCATGATGGCATATAACCTATATGGCTCCCACAGCGAACCAGGACCAAAAGCGGATGAAGCTTTTATTGAACAATTGGCAGCCAGAATGGAAGTACTGCCTGGCAGTCCGTATATGGCTTTCTCGGTTGGCGGGTTCGATTGGCATGAGGATGGCAAGGTTGAAGCTTTGACTGAGGAGCGAGCGGGGCTGCTGTTAAAGCAAACAGGCAGTAAAGCGCAGCGCGATCAAGCGAGCGGCAGCATGTTTTTTGAATATACAGATGCTGAGGCCAACAATATGAAGCACACCGTGTGGTATGCAGATGAAGTGACATTAACTCGTTGGATAAATACTGCAAAAGCGAACGAAATTAGCAAGGCGGCGATTTGGAGATTAGGCGAAATAGAGATGGAATCTCTGACAAATTTGAAGCTGTATATGCAATAAAATAGGGAATAACGAAGGGCTTCCGAAGCTTATGAGAATAGCTGAGGAAGCACTTTTCTTTAGTACTGAAATATTCCATTGACAATGATTATCAATAGCGAATATACTTCATTTTAGGACAAAAACAGATCCAGTTTATTGGAGTGGGGAGCAATTTTAATGAAGTATAAATTAATGACTTTTTTACTGGCTTGTACGGTAGTATTTACAGGCTGCGGCTCAAATGATGCAGATAAGAATGAGCCTAAACAAGCAGAAGGCAATTCCGCAAGCGGTGCTGTCGTCTCGGACGAGGTTTGGGCACCTATTCTGGAGAGCTATCGTCAGTTTACTATTGAGCAAGCCGATACTTTCATATTGGAAACAGAGAAGTTTGTAACAGCTGTGAAGAGCGGGGATGTTGAGGCGGCGAAAAAGCTGTATGCGCCGACACGCATGTACTTTGAACGTATTGAGCCGATAGCTGAAGCGATTGGCGACCTCGATCCAAATATTGATGCGCGTGAGAATGACGTAGAAGACAAGGACTGGCGCGGATTCCACCGCATTGAGCAGTCGCTGTGGGAGAAGAACTCAACCGAAGGTATGGGTGAATATGCAGACCGCTTGCTGGAGGATGTAAAGCTGCTTCGCGCTTTGATGGAAACCGTTGAAGTTGAGCCAAGTTTGCTTGTAACGGGAGCAGTAGAGCTGCTTAATGAGGTATCCGCTTCGAAGGTGACGGGCGAGGAAGAACGTTATTCACACACGGATCTGTACGACTTTGCAGCTAACGTGGAAGGTGCAGACAAAATCTATCAGCTGGTTAAAGCTGAATTGAACAAAAAGGATGCTGCGCTGGATGAGCAAATCGGCAAAGGCTTTGCTGATCTTGAGCAAGCCTTGTCAGCTTACAAATCAGGTGATGGCTATGTGTCCTATCTAGATTTGAAAGAGGAAGATACAAAGAAGCTAAGCCAGCTTATTGATGCGCTTGCCGAGCCGCTTTCTCAAATGGGTACAATATTGGAGGCTTAACAACATGACGGAACCTATTAATTCCAATCAAAATGAGGGCAAGCCCAACATAGATGCTAAAAAAATCAGCCGTAGAGATCTACTAAGGCTGGCAGGTGTTGGCGGAGCTGGACTGCTGCTCGGAGCAGCTGGTGTTGGAGGCTTGTTCCAAACGCAGGAACGCAGCACGGCTAAGCCTGCTTCCAAGTCAGTAAAAGCAGATAAAGACCAAATTGTCAGCTTTTATGGCAAGCATCAGGCCGGAATCACGACGCCGGCACAAGACTTTATTTTATTTGCTGCCTTTGATTTAACGGCGAGTACACTGGATGAGGTGCGCAAGTTATTTCAAGCATGGACGAGTGCGGCAGCATCCATGACAAATGGTGAAATGCTCGGCAAGACTAACGATAATTTAAATCTTCCTCCGTCAGATACGGGTGAAGCAGAAGGTTTGCTGCCATCTCGTACTACGATTACTTTCGGTGTGGGTTCGTCATTCTTTGATGCAAGATACGGATTAGCGGGCAAAAGGCCAGCTGCGCTTGCTGATATGCCTGCTTTTGGCGGTGACGAGCTGCGAGATGAATGGTCAGGCGGTGATATTGGCGTTCAAGTGAATGCTAATGATATGCAAATTGCATTCCATGCGATCCGCAATCTAGCTCGTATAGCTAGAGGGAAAGCGGTGCTCCGCTGGACGCAGGAAGGTTTCCAGCGTACGAGCGGTGCTGATCCAGCGAATGCAACGCCTCGCAACCTGATGGGCTTTAGGGATGGAACAGGCAATCCAGACGTTAACGATGATGGGGAAATGAACAAGGTCGTGTGGGCAGCCGCAGCGGATGRTACGCCGTGGATGGATAAGGGCAGTTATATGGTCGTAAGGCGTATTCGCATGCGCATTGAGGTGTGGGATCGTTCGACGCTCGGGGATCAGGAGTCAACCTTTGGGCGCCACCGAGACAGCGGTGCCCCGCTTGGCGGAGCGCATGAGTTCGACAAGCTTGATTTGGAGAAGAAGGACGAGAAGGGCAAACCGGTGATTCCGATGAATTCGCATGTGCGTCTAGCTCATGGCGATGGCACGGTAAAAATATTGCGCCGCTCCTACTCGTATTCAAGTGGAATGGATCACAAAACCGGGCAGCTGGATGCAGGCTTGTTGTTTATTTGTTTTAACCGCGACTCACGGAAACAATTTATTCCGATGCAGACTAAGCTTGGGCAAAGCGACCTAATGAATGAGTATGTCGTTCATACGGGGAGTGCGATGTTTGCTTGTTTTCCAGGTGTTCGTGAAGGCGGATATATCGGAGAAACGTTATTTTAAATCATGATGTTGCTCGATTAGTGCTTTGTAGAAAATAGCTCTTGATGATGAAAGGGGCGGACGTCTATGTTCGCACAAAATGGCGGAATGAAACAGTGGAGTATGCGTTTCATTTCTTTTTTTGTACTGATGATATTGATGTTAGGGAGCAGCGGATTATATACGTTTGCTGAAGGTGCGCAATCTGCCGAGATTGATCGTTTGCTTCCGCTCGTTGGCGGTGCTCTTGTTGAAGCAGGTCAAGGAAAGTGGAAGGAAGCGGCAGCTCATATAGAAGATGCTTCGGCTAAGTGGAAGCAGCTTGAGCCTGCGGCAACGAAGGAATCGGCAGCGGTGGATTCTGCGCTTGCGGGAGCTATAAAAGCTTTAGCAGCGCCGGAAAGCGATGCTGACGCTGCCAAAGCTACGTTATCCTTACTCGCGAAGGCACTTAATAAATACGTGAAGAGCGTTCAAGACGCACCGGCGACTCAGCTAACTGGTCAAGATGCGGCTGTCAGCATACTTCCTTTGGCAGAGAAGCTGCTTGCAAGCATTCAAGCAGGCGACTTGGACAAGGCAAATGCTGAATATAGGGAAATGAACAACAGCTGGCTGAAAGTGGAGCCTGCCATTCGAGCGGATCACTTCAACGTTTACAGCGGCTTGGAAACGAAGATGAGCATGCTTCGCATTGCTGTTCAAGCTGATCCTCCGCGAGTCGAGCAAGCAGAAACCGAAGCGCTAGCACTCATTCAGCTTATTCAAGATTATCGCGATGGGAAAATAGCGACTGTGGCTAAGGAGTCGGGCATAACGGTAGCCGATGCTGTGGACATCCTAAATCAGGCGTTAAATGATGTCCAGCAAGGGCATTATCCAGAAGCGGCTGGACAGATGGAAGCTTTTATCGTGCAGTGGCCTGCGATTGAGGGTGTGGTTGCCCTGCGATCGGCTGCTATCTATAGCAGTATGGAGATTGGAATGGCTGAGGCGGGCGGGTATTTGCTCTCCGATCCTCCAGCGGCAGATAAGGCAGAGCAGCTTATAGCCCAGATGCTGGAGCAGCTAGAGCCAATGATGCAGGATACCCGTTACACCGCTTGGGATGCGGGGATGATTTTGCTGCGCGAAGGTCTTGAAGCCATTCTTGTATTATCTGCTTTACTTGCGTACTTGCAGCGTACCGGCAATCACGATAAACGCAAGTGGGTATGGTCTGGCGTATGGGTAGGACTTCTGCTTAGCGGTATTATGGCTGTTGTGCTAACGTATGCCATTGCTCAGGTCGCAGCTGGAAGTGCGCGTGAGTCGATTGAAGGCATTGCTGGCTTACTATCCGTTATTCTAATGATTACAGTTGGCAATTGGCTGCACAATAAGTCTAATATGAACAATTGGAATCAATACATCGACAAACAAATGGGCAGTGCGCTCGCAAGAGGAAGCCTATGGTCACTATTTGCTGTTTCGGGTCTAGCGATCTTCCGCGAAGGTGCGGAGACGACGATATTTTATGTCGGGATGGCGCCGTCTATCGATCCGCTGCAGCTGGCTCTCGGATTTGGCGTTACGTTCATCCTGCTGATTGCACTTGGCTTTGCGATTATTAAATTTAGCGCGAAGCTTCCCATACGGCCATTTTTCCTTGTTGCATCCGCATTAATCTATTATCTCGTTGTTCGCTTCCTTGGCGAGAGCATACATTCCTTGCAGGTATCAGGGTGGGTTCCGTCACATACTGCTTCAGGCGTACCGACTATAGGGGCGTTAGGCGTATATCCGACTTGGGAAACTACACTGCCTCAGCTTGCAGTGCTAGTGTATATTATCGTAAAGATAAGTATAACGCAGCTGCGCAAAGCGGCATCACCCGGTAAAGCAGCAGAAGCCAAATAACGATGCAATGGAGCTGTTCCAAGAGCAGATAGAATCTGTTTTTGGGGCAGCTTATTTTTTTATTGATGCTTCATTATTATTAAATTGTGGTTAAGTTTAGTATGTAAGGCAAAATAATTACTCATAGCTTGCCAATAGGCGAATGGATTAGATTTGTGGTATGATTTTTGAAAAGGGAGGAATCGGTATGAAAGGTCCGGGAATTCTTATTTCCGCATTAGTATTCGCGCTTCTTATCGCAATATTTGCGGTTATCAATATCGATTCGGTACATGTAAACTTTTTGTTTACGAAGGCAACCCTTCCGCTCATTCTCGTCATATTGGGATCGACGCTGCTTGGCGGCTTAACCGTAGGCCTGCTGGGGATGATTCGTCAGATTCGCTTGCAGCGAACGGTCAAATCATTAGAGAAGCAGCTTGCTGAATTTCAAACCGAGGCAGAGCTGCTTGGTTTATCCAAGGCAACGACTCGCACGGAGCCGAGCGAAGAGGCGGCTGTTCCACAAAAGGAATAATATAGTTATCAGATCGTGAGGCCATTCATGTTTATTTATACGTATGCATGCCATGAGGATGAAGCAGCTTTGTGTGAGCTGGAGCTGCAAGCCTTATTCGGCGAGAAGCCCAAACAAGGCGTTGTCATAAGTCAGCATAAGCTATCGGTTGATCGCAGCCCTTTCGTAAAACGGCGTATAGCCGTCATGCTGGAAGCTAACAGTATGGAAGAACTGATCGTTATGCTTCCGTCAATTGAGCTGGGTGGAAAAACGTTCAAGGTTGTTTATACGCAAGGCGATGAAGCCTTCACCTTCGATGAGCAAAGACAGCTCGAGAGAGCTGCCGGTGCGGTTATTCATGGCAAAGCAGATATGCGCAAAGCGGAGCAGCTGTTTGGTTTAATGAAGCTTTATGGTCGCTGGTACTTTGGACCGCTGGAAGAAAGCGGAGCTGTATGGCTGAGGCATCAGAATAAGCCGCAAAATTATTCAACTGCACTGCCAACAAGAGCAGCTCGTGCGATCGTGAATCTTGCGGCTGGGCAAGCAGCTGAACAGCTTAAGCTTATTGATCCGTGCTGTGGAATGGGAACCGTTCTGATTGAAGGCATGTCAATGGGAATCGACATTGAGGGGTTGGATCTCAATCCGCTTGCCGTGCGAGGCGCGCGCGCAAATCTTGCTCATTTTGGTTATCCAGACCGAGTAAGACTTGGCGATATGCGGCTTCTCGAAGGTCATTACGATGCTGCCATTGTAGATATGCCATACAATTTGTGCTCTGTCTTGCCAGAAAGCGAGCAGCTTGTTATGCTTGAAAGTGTAAGAAGGTGGGCGAAGCGAGCGGTTATTGTCACAACTGATCCAATGATGAGACAGCTAGAGCTGGCATCTTGGAGGATCATAAAAACCACAACCCTGAGTAAAGCCTCTTTTACCAGATATATAAGTGTAGTAGAATAAGAATTATGTAGCGCATGAAACGAGGTGAACCTATGTCTACAATCGAACAAAACGAATCCCAAGAGGAGCCTAAGAAGCTGACTCAAGCGGAGAAAGCGAAGCAATTGCTCGCTCAGAAGAAACAAGCGAAAGCTGGAGGAGCTCCAGGCCAATCGCATCTTTCTACGGGGACGCAGGCACTGAAGAGCCAGAACACGAAGAAAGTTAACAATCAGCGTAAAAAAATGGGTGTATAGCTGTTGATTCCAACTTTTTTTGAAATGCAGCAATAGCAACAATGAAGGACGCCAGCTGGTAACAGCTAGGCGTTTTTCTTATATAATAATATAAGAAGCAGGTTAAACAGCTTGAAATTCGCGGGTTCTTGCCTGAATTTACGGAAATTACAACAAAAGGCAAGAATGAATCAATCGACTATCCCGCATAATGAATATACACGGATGAATTAGAAAAAATAATAAAACATGAAAATGAATAACGTTTAAGTTAATTACGGAGGGATTCGTTATGACGGCGACCAAACCATCACGAATGAGTATTTATTTGCTTGCCGGTGTCGCAACATCCAATAGCATTTTTACGGAATGCAAGGTTAAGCTGGAACAAATGTTTCAATCCGATGGTGTCGAACCAGCTATCCACGTCATATTTCCTTATGGCGATGCCAGTCGCAGCTTGGTTAGACAAGTGCTAGAGGTGAAGAGCGACTTGTCCAACCGTTTAACGGCTGGCCGGATCGGCGGACAACATGCGCTGGAGAAAATCAAACAAACGATGAGCAGCGAGCGTTTATTGCTGATTGGACACAGCGGCGGCGGTGCCGCTGCTTATCAAGCGGCAAAAATGCTTTATGAGCAGGATCAAATCGAGGATTTTCGAATTGTGCAAGTTGGATCACCAAGAACGCCGATCGAGCCAAAGCTTCAGGAGCGCGTTAGTTATTTTCATTCCATCGACAGCTTGGGCAAGCTTAATGACCCGATTAGCCGAATAGGTACTTGGGGCGGATGGAGCATAAGCAAATATGCGATGCCAAGGTGGAATCGCATGAAGTACGCGCCAGGCTATGTTGAAGGAATTCCTACTGTGGGCGGGCATGCGGATTATTTTCGCCATACGGAGGATTTTAGCGACCAAGAGGCCGTTTGCAATCTAGATAAAACAGTGGACCGCGTGCGGGGTTGGTTGAAAGGGTGGGTCTGATCCTATACACTAAGGTGAGGGTAAGCAGCAGCTTCTAAAGTGAGATGCTTACGACCTAGGAGGTGAAGGACCCATGGCCAATACACATACGTACACAAAGAAAGAAGAAATTGCGAATGCCGTCACACATGGGATTGGGGCTGCACTCAGCATTGCGGCACTCGTCGTGTTGATCGTATTCGCGGCAACGAGGGGAACGGCCTTTCATGTTGTCAGCTTTACTATATATGGATCAGCCATGCTGCTGCTGTATGCAGCCTCAACGCTCGTGCACAGCTTCCCCGAGGGAAAAGCGAAGCGGGTATTTGAATCACTTGATCATTCGTTTATTTATGTCTTTATAGCAGGTACTTATACTCCGATTCTGTTCCATATCGTGCAAGGTACGCTTGGCTGGGTACTGTTTGGTATCGTTTGGGGAGCGGCATTAGTCGGTGTGGCGTTTAAAGCTTTTTTTGCCTCACGATTTTTATTCACATCAACGATTATTTACATCGCAATGGGATGGATTATCGTATTTGCTTGGAAGCCGCTCACAACGCATCTAGCTCCAGGCGGGGTGCAGTTGCTCGTAACAGGGGGATTGCTGTACACATTCGGAACGATATTTTATATGTGGCGTGCCTTTCCTTACCATCACGCCGTATGGCATTTGTTTGTACTTGGCGGTTCAATTGTCCATTTCTTCGCTATACTGCTATATGTTCTCCCAGCGAAATGACAAAGATTATTTGGACATAGAGAAGCAAATCTTACTCGCATGAAGCAAGCTGTGCGGGAGATGAGATTTGCTTTTTTTGTTTTTTTGCAGCAGCTTAGAATTAAACTTCAATTGCTGGGCACCAGCCTGGCGGCTCCGCGCAAATAGCCAAAGCAAAGGCGGGATCTTCTTGGGCAAGATCAGCGAAGTAGCTTGATAATATATGGTTTCCTGAGACTGAGCCCATACGGAATGAACGTTTCACCTCACCCTTTGCGTGCATATAGTAGTAAGTTTGTTTGGTTTTTGGCGATTGGTAAACGAGCGTAGGCAGATGGGGGACGATATCAAATTCATTTTGAAAACGCCAATGCGTACCAATGGATGCGTTGTAACTGCTTGCAAACTTCGGATCTCCGACTCGAGGTGCTCCATACGTATATATAATGGGATCAGTAAAAGCAGTGTTGTTCGCCAGATCGAGAGCAGCAAGGGTTGCAAGTGCTCCCCCAAGGCTGTGTCCTGTTATAAACAGCGGTCTGCCCTGTGGAAGCTGATTTATGATTTCAATGATTTGAGTCCGTGCTGACATATAGATGTCGGTAAACCCCTTGTGCGTTAGACCGGCATTTTTGACGGGGCGGTAAGTCGTTTGCTGGGCAATGAAATCAGATACCCAATCCACTGCAGAGTTGCTGCCGCGAAAAGCGAGCACAGACGCACGTTCAGATGTTAATACAAAACCGAATCGTTCATCGCTGTCGTCATATGCTTTAGCCGTAAATTCACTTACTAAGCTGTAGGTTCTAGGTACAAGAAATAATCCGTCCTTGTTATTGTATTGCATGTACGTTTGTCCGCAAACCGCAGCCAAAAACAGAGCTGTTCGAAAATCGAGATCCTGCGTGGTTAACGTACCTCTCGTATTTGCTGTCATACCATCCCTCCGCTCATACAACTCCGGTTCTCCCGATGTTTGTAATATATGATCAGCCCTGGAGATGGGTACCAGCGGAAAAAAATGGACTTCTTAAGGCAGCTCCAAGTATAATCGGGGAATAACGCGATTATGAAAGGGGATTCATAAATGACTCTTCAGATAGGTATTGCAGGTACAGGATGGTTTGGCATGATGCACGCGGAGAAGCTCGCTAAGCTTGCCGGCATCAAGGTAACTGCTTTCTTAGCAACTAGCCAGCAAAAAGCAGATGCAGCAGCACAGCGCTTTGAGGGTGCACGCGGTTATGATTCGATACATCGCATGCTTGATGATCGTAAGCTTGATGCGGTATATATTTGTGTACCGCCATTTGCGCATGGAGAGATTGAATCTGCATTGCTTGAAAGAAGCATTCCCTTTCTTGTAGAGAAGCCGCTTGGAGTGGACGAGCAGCTGCCGTCTGAGATTTTGAAAGGAATCGAAGAGAAAAAGCTGATTACATCGGCTGGCTATCATTTCCGTTATATGGATGGAACCGACCGTGCAAGAGAGCTGCTGCGCGAGCGCACAACATTAATGGCGCTTGGCTATTGGATGGGCTCCATGCCGGGGGTAAGCTGGTGGCGCAAGATGGAAGGATCAGGCGGTCAATTTGTAGAGCAGACAACACATATTGTGGATCTGCTAAGGTATACGGTTGGTGAGATAAGTGAGGTTTACGCAGCTTACGGCAATCGATATATGAGCGGTGTAGAAGAAGGTGTAACGGTTCCTGATGTAGGCACAGTTACGCTGAAGCTAGTGGGTGGTACAGTTGCTACAATTAGCAATACTTGCGCTATTCCAGCTGGAGATCGTTCCGGCCTGCATATTTATACGAACAAAGGCGTGCTGGAGCTTGGCCATAGCGGATTGATTGACACAGAGGCTGGCCGCAGAACAGAGTACGCTAACCAAACGGATCCGTATGAGCTGGAAAATGAGGCTTTTCTTCATGCGATCCGAACCGGGGATGTTTCCCGCATTCGCTCCAGTTATGCGGATGCAGTAAGAACACATCAAGTGACAATTGCTGCTAATCAATCTGCTCGTACTGGATTGCCAGTTAAGCTTTAGAATATGATGTAAAAAACCGTCCATGAAGGTCATTGACCCTAGTGGACGGTTTTATTATGGGCTGACTATCATTATTAGCTTCGTTTTCTTTGGGAACGCGTTTGAGCTTGAGGGGGTTCACTTGATGCATTCGCAGAGGCTTTCTGCGAACGGCTGCTCTTCGAACGCTTGGAACGTTTTGTCTGAGAGGAAGAATCAGTAGTAACAATCTCCTTCGGATTGCGTCCATTTAACAAGTCGCCAGTCCAGCCTTTCTTCCAAAGCCATAAATACATGAAAATCGTAACGAATAAAATAAATACGTTCATCGCTGTAAAGCTCCACTTATTATCTTTAAATGGCAGGATCTCGAAGTTAACGCCCCATATACCGCCTATAATCGTAGCAGGCAGGAACAAGACAGTAAATATCGTGAGCGTCTTCATAATATCGTTGCCGCGAAAATTGGAGATGGCATCGTCCATTGAGATCAAGGTATCTATCTCCAGTGCGTAATGCTTCAGAAGCGCTTCGATTCTCTCCAGCTTATGCGTAATGCGTTTAAAGCTGTCCGTCTCGGTGAGTTCATCCATGAAAGCTTCCTGTGCAGCACTATGTACTTCTCTAATCGGAATGAAGAGATGACTCCAATGAAGCAAATCGTAACGCCTCTCAAAAATAGTATCGATAAGGCCGGTACGATTCTCATTGCGCATCGTCGTTTCAAGCTCTCCGAGTCTTTTTTCAAAACCATCAAGACCAGCATGGAACGTTTCCAGAATAATGCTCAGCATAATAAATAACGCTTCAGGAGCTGATTCGCAGCTCTCGAACTTTAGGTTATGGTCAATGGACTGAAGCCGGAGCGGAATGCGCATGTCATCATGCATCGTCAGCAGCCGGTCTTCTGTCAGCCAGAAGTGAAAAGGTTGAATATCCGATTGGTCGTCCGACACTTGGAACATAACAGTGCCGTATAGCAGCTTCTGCGAATGCGTCGCACCGCCAACGGATATATTGTTTGTTCTTCTGTCTGCGCATTCATCAATCCATGACGCACATTCCGGAAATAGCTGCTTTAGCTCGTCTCTCTGCTGCTGAGCCGCTTCCTGTTCCTGTTTGGTAATGGCTTTAATGGTCTTTTGTCCTTCGCTTGAAGAAACGGTTTGCCTTTGTGCACCTTTCCTGCTGGGCAAGGGCTCATTCCTTACGGTTTGCTGCCTCGCTTGCTGCAGTACATGCCATTCCCATCCTGCGGGATAGCGAAGCATCCGATGAATCATCGCTCTGCCTCCTGCTTGTCCGATTTTCCAATATCTATTCCTCCATCATACCGCGAACTTCAATGATGCACAACCTGATCATTTGATAACACAAAACCATCGTTATTCCATGTCAAATTTCAACACAATACGACTTAATCCGCCATAAGAAGGGCATACCAAGATTAGTATGCAACACAAGGAGGATAAGGCAATGGCAAAAAAAATAGGCATATTTGAAACGGAGCAGCAAGTCATAACGGCTATTGAACAGCTGGAGCAAGCGGGCTTCGTTCAAGGCGAGCTAAAAGTCATAGCGAAAGATTTTGAGCATTCTAGGCGAGTAGAAGCAGAGAGCGATGTCCATGTGGACGAGCTTAGAGAGCTCGAAGATATGCCTGACCGTCAAGGTTTGGGTAGTCTTGGCATGGCTGCAGCTGCTGGGTTTGCAGGAGCTGGCATGAATGCTGTTTATGGCATGACAGGTTACGGGACAGCGCCTTATGCTGCCGGAGGTTTTCCTTTTGCAGCGGCAATTCTGCTTGGCGATGACGATCACAGTGGAACGCTGCAGTCGCTTGGTCTTGAAAATGAAGAGGTTCGATTGTGCAGCGATGCTCTGCAAAGCGGTTCATTAATCGTTATTGTTGAAACTCTGGAAAGCAAATCGTTGTTTGACAAGGATGGCGGTCCGGATTTGTCACGGCTGGGGGCGGCAGAAGCTGTTTTTCGCGCCTGCAATGCCTCCAGCGTTATTGCTGGCGAATAGCTGCTGGTAACATTAGAAAGATAATATAGAGAAGTCTCACTTATCGCGCAGAAGCCATTTTTGCCGATAGGTGAGGCTTTTTAATTATGTATATAAGCCGTCCGACGGACGGCAGCCGCAATGAAAAGTTGTATCATTTATGTTGTTGATTATACATTTGCTAAGGATTTGCGATCCAGCTTTACGATTTCAGTTAAGGGATGCTCTTCGCCGATAATAAGATCACGCAGCAAATGGGATGCAAGCATGCTGTATACAGTACCGTTGCCGCCATAACCTAAGCAATAATAAACATTTTTCCAAGCGGGATCCGCACCTATAAAGGGCAAGCCGTCACGCGATTCGCCGAAGGTGGCGCACCATTCATAGGCAATGGGAGCCTGCAGCTCGGGAAATAAAGCCTTTAGCTGGCTGTGCRGCTTATCGCTGTGTTTCCTAAGTTCTTTATCGCTGTGAGTGGGCTTTTCAGTATGCTCATCCAAGCCGCCGACAACGACGCGGCCGTCAATAGTCGTTCGCATATACAAATAGGGACGGGCAGTTTCCCATACGAGAAAGCGTTCGTGCCAGCTTTGAAGACTTGGCTGAACTTCAGTGACAAGCGCAAAGGAGCGATTCAGCTCTGCTTTGATCAGCTTGCCGCGAAGCTCTTCAGGCTCATACCCTACAGCATAAACAACATGCTCTGCTTCAATCTCATAACCGTCAGCTGTTTTTAGAAGATGGAGACCGCTTGGCAGCGTTTCATGTGCTACCACATCGGTTTGCTCATAAATCTCAAGCCCAGCTTCAGCAGCATCGTTTGCTACACCGTTTACGAACTGATAAGGATTTACCTCTGCGTCGCCGTGTGCAACGATCGCACCTGGCTTCTGAAACGGAAAATGTTTGGCGATGTCGCTCGGGGACCAGAATTCGACTTCAAGTCCACAAGCCTTTAAAGCCTCATATTCCCTTTTGAGTTTAGGAAGCTCCTGCTCCGRAGAGGCATAATATAGGCTGTTTCTTCTAATTAATCCTACATCGACAGAAAGGGAGTCAGCTGTTTTTTCAAGCATTTGGACTGCATCTCTGCACGCTTTATAGAAGATTTGGGCATCCCGCTCCCCGATTTGATCGATGAGGTCACAAAGCATAATATCGTTGCAAAATTGCAGGAGGCCTGTATTTGCTGAGGTGCTTCCGCCGGCTACCTGTCCCCGTTCAAGCATAATGGTGGAAAGGCCGCTTTTATTGAATACAGAAGAACAGATCGTACCTGACATCCCGCCGCCTATAACAGCCACTTGTGTTTTTTTGTTTTGCCGCAAGGGCGCATACACCTTGGGATTGTTTAATGTAACCGGCCAATATAAGTTACCGGTGTGCAGCTCTTTCATAGATCATCACTCCCTACGATAGTATTACCCGAATTTACGAATATGAAGCGATCGGGAGCTGATACTAACAAGAGGATGGATATTCAGCTAAACGGCGCTGCTTAGTCGCCTAAATTCCGCATCGCCATGCGGTATGCTGTAGGAGATTGGCCATGAAGCCGGCGGAATTGTTTGGAGAAGTACAGAGCATCCTGTAGACCGACTGATGCGGAAATTTGTTCAATGGTCAGCTCTGGCCGTTCCCTCAGCATGCGGCGTGCTTTATCGATTCGGAGCTTGAGCAGGAAAGTAACGGGAGATACGCCAATGCGCTGCTTGAACAAACGGGACAAGTACGCTCTATTGTAGCCAAGCGATTCCGCCATTTGTTCAATGGAGACCGGATGGGCATACTGCGTTGATAAGTAATGGATGACTCGTTGAAGCAAGTGATCGCCTTCTGCTTGGGAGGTACGGATTTCATTGCCGTTCTGGGTATTAAGCACGCTTTTGTACTCGGCAAGGAGCAAATGCAAATAACCTACGGCTCTCATATCAGACGCAGCGCCTCCCCGCCGAAAGGTATCATAGATTTGACGAAACAAAGCAGCGGCTCGCCGCTTATCTGGCGTAAACACTACCTGCTGCTCGGCTGTAAAGCCAGCGGTTGCAACGAGATCGGCGGACAATGTTCCATGAAATGCGACCCAGCGATATTTCCATGGCGTGTCACCGTCAGATTCATAACTGATTAATTGTTCCGGCTCAATTAAGAACGTATGCCCTGCACGAAGCTCATGCTTAACCTCATCACAAATAAAGATGCCCTTTCCTTCCAGTACGATGTGCATCAAATAGAAGTCATAAACCTTGGGACCAAGCCGGTGGTACGGCTTCGTTTGGCTCTCGCCAGCAAACAATACATGGAGTGGGGAGTTTTTGCCATCACTGATAACGGGATTGGAGGCTACGGTATACATATCCTGCTGCATTTTACTTTACACCTGCTTTACAGTGGAATGCGAAGATGAACAATTGTAGAGTTTACACTATCATAGCATGTCCGATGTTAATGCGAGAAGTCACATTAATCCATATAAAAAGCACTTGCCGCCATTTAGTTTTACTGCTGCTTCCCGTATACTAAAGTTGTTATCCAAACATACAAAATCGATATAAAAAGGAACGTGATAGCAAATGGCAAACATTGAAGCGCTAACACAGCAGTTCATACAACAATACGGCGGAGAAGCAAGCGACATCGCTGTATTTCATGCTCCAGGCCGCGTAAACTTGATCGGTGAGCATACAGATTACAACGGCGGCTACGTATTCCCAGCTGCACTTACTTTCGGAACGACACTTCTTATCCGCAAACGCCCTGATCATCAGCTTGGTCTAGCGACAACAAACTTCCCAGCGTCAAAAAGTTTCTCGCTAGGCACAATTGTGTATGACGAGGCTGACGACTGGATGAACTATCCTAAAGGAATTGTTCATGAGCTTTTGCAAGCAGGCGTGAAATTTTCCAGCGGCTACGACTTGCTGTATCATGGCGAAATTCCAAATGGCGCTGGACTTTCCTCCTCTGCATCCATTGAGGTCGTAACAGCTTTTGCACTGCAAACACTTGAGGGACTTCCAACTGATAAAGTGAAAATCGCATTGCTGTCACAAAAATCCGAAAACGAGTTTAATGGCGTGCAATGCGGCATCATGGACCAATTCGCGGTAGCAAACGGCAAAAAGGACCATGCCATCCTGCTCATGTGCGATACGCTTGAATATGATCTCATTCCATTTGATTCCGGCAGCTATAAGCTGGTTATAGGCAATACGAACAAACGCCGCGGCTTGGTTGACTCCGCTTATAATGAGCGCCGCGCACAATGCGAGCAGGCGGTACAGGATCTAAAAGCAGCATTCCCTGAGCTTACACTTCTTGGACAGATTAATCTGGAGCAATTTAACTCTGCAAAACATCTGATCAAGGATGAAACAGTTCGCAAACGCGCACAGCATGTTGTAGAGGAAATCGACCGTGTACTGCAATCAATCAAAGCATTGAAAGCAAACGACCTTGCGCAGTTTGGACAATTAATGAACGGCTCACACGATTCGCTGCGCGATCTTTACGAAGTAACGGGTGCTGAGCTGGATGCGATGGTTGCGGCTGCTCGCCTCGTGCCAGGCGTACTAGGTTCGCGTATGACGGGCGCAGGCTTCGGCGGATGTACGGTTTCGCTCGTTCACGAAGACAGCGTTGAAGCGTTCCAAGCAGAAGTAGGCCGCAAGTATAATGAAGCTACAGGCTTAACTGCTGACTTCTATGTATGCACAATCGGAAATGGCGTAGAGCGCCTAGTATAAATAGCATGATCATGCGACACCAAATGGAGAGGGGAAATGAATCATGGCAGTATTAGTAACTGGAGGGGCTGGCTACATCGGCTCGCATGCAGTAGCGGCATTGCAGGAACGCGGCGAGGAAATCGTTATCGTCGACAACTTGCAGCAGGGTCACCGTAAGGCTTTGCTTGGAGGCAAGCTGTATGAGGGTGATCTTCGCGATGCAGCTTTCATGGATACCGTCTTTAAGGAAAATGAAATCGATGCAGTGATCCACTTTGCAGCGAATTCGCTTGTTGGCGAAAGCATGAAGGACCCGGGCAAATATTATCACAATAACGTATTTGGTACGCTTTGCCTGCTTGAGAAAATGAATGAATACAATGTTCGTAAAATCGTATTCTCTTCAACAGCTGCTACTTACGGCGAACCGGAGAACGTGCCGATCGACGAGTACGATCGCACGCTTCCGACGAATGCTTATGGCGAAACGAAGCTTGCGATGGAAAAAATRATGAAATGGTTCGATGTTGCTCATAACATCAAGTTTGTTTCGCTTCGTTACTTCAATGCGGCGGGCGCTCATGAGAGCGGAAAAATCGGCGAGGACCATAGCCCGGAAACCCATTTGATACCTATCGTGCTCCAAGCAGCGCTTGGTCAACGTCCTCATATTTCGGTATTTGGAGAAGACTATGAGACGCCAGACGGTACGTGTGTCCGTGATTACATTCATGTAAGCGACCTTGCCGATGCCCATGTGCTTGCAGTGGATCGTCTTCGCAGCGGAGCTGAAAGCTCTGTATACAATTTAGGCAACGGAACAGGCTTTTCAGTCAAGCAAGTTATTGAAATTGCGCGCACAGTGACTGGCAAAGAAATCCCTGCTGTGTTCGAAGCTCGCCGTGCGGGCGACCCTGCTATTCTCGTAGCTTCATCAGATCGTGCTCGCAAGGAGCTGGGCTGGAATCCGAAGCGGGATAAGCTTGAGGACATTATCAAAAGCGCTTGGAGCTGGCATGAAGCGAATCCAAATGGATACAACGACTAGGGTTGACGCTTAAAGGAAAGGAGCTGCATCACCTTGGAAACTAAACAACAAGCAACATCAGCAAACGATGCGCTGATTCTTATAGAACGCTTGCTGCAATTTGGATTGCAGCGCAATCTGCTGAACGATCAGYTTGATACGTATGCAGCGAGAAACGAACTGCTTGATCTCTTTCACTTTACTGAGCCTTTTGAAGGCCAAGTGCCGGAGGAGCGACTCGAAAGCGCAGTACCGCTTCTGGAGCCGCTGCTTGACTATGGTTACGCAATTGGACTCATTCCGGATAATACGACGACATATCGCGATTTGCTTGATGCTCGCATTATGGGCTTCTTGCTGCCGCGTCCTTCTGAAGCCAGCGCTGCATTTCAGCGTTTGGCGAAGGAGCAGGGGCTAAAAGCAGCTACGGACGCTTTCTACAACTTGAGCATCGATTCGAACTACATTCGGATGGATCGCATTCGCAAAAACCTTTATTGGCTGCACGAGACAGAGTTCGGAAATCTTGAGATTACGATTAATCTCTCGAAGCCCGAGAAAGATCCGAAGGAGATTGCGCTGCTCAAAACGATGCCGCAGGCGAAATATCCGAAGTGCTTGCTCTGCGTAGAAAATGTCGGCTATGCTGGCCGTCCTGATCATCCGGCTCGTCAAAACCTGCGTGTCCTGCCGCTCACGCTGCAAGAAGAGCAGTGGTATCTGCAATATTCACCGTATGTTTATTACAATGAGCACAGCATCATTTTCAAAGGCGCACATGAGCCGATGGTTATTTCACATTCTTCATTCGCGAGACTGCTTGATTTCGTGGAATTGTTTCCGCATTATTTCATCGGCTCGAACGCTGATTTGCCGATAGTCGGCGGATCGATTCTAAGCCATGATCATTTCCAAGGCGGCCGCCATGTGTTTCCGATGGAAGCTGCATCAACAGATACGCTGTTTACTGACCCTAAGCTGCCGGGCTTGCGCTTTGGCATCGTGAACTGGCCAATGTCAGTCGTTCGGGTTAACGGGACGTCCAAAGCGGATGTTCATCGTGCAGCTTGCCATATTCTCGACGAATGGCGTAATTATAGCGATGAGGCTGTAGATGTGCTGGCATTTACGAAGCAGGCCGATGGCACAAATACTCCGCATAACACGATTACGCCTATTGCACGTCTACGGGACAATGGCGAGTATGAGATTGATCTAGTGCTTCGCAACAACCGCACGAGCGAAGAGCATCCGGACGGTATTTTCCATCCGCATCAGCATTTGCATCATGTGAAGAAAGAAAATATCGGCTTGATCGAAGTCATGGGACTTGCAGTACTGCCAGGACGCTTGAAGGATGAACTGGAGCAAATTGCAGCTTATTTGTCAGGGGCATCAGTTGCTGTTCCAGAAGAGCTTCATGCGGACTCTCATCCGCTCCATAAGCATGCGGAGTGGCTGCTAGCTCTAATCGATCGTTTTGGATCTTCAAATACTGCTGAACAAGCGAAAAAAATCGTTGAAGCTGAAACGGGCAGCAAGTTTCTAGAGGTGTTGAAGGACGCAGGCGTATACAAGCGCACAGCTGATGGCGCCGCAGCCTTTGAACGTTTCTTAACGTCTATAGGTCTCCAAAGAGCATAAAATAATAAAACCTCTATCCACGCGGGCCACTAGCGATTGGATGGAGGTTTTTGCTATCAAGCTTAAAAATGAAGCAATTTATATAATGTTTTATAATCATGCATTGTGAAATTATATTAATTTGTAAAGTGACAAAATTTATGGTATTTTTTATAGAATAAACAAACCTTTTTGAATTATATTTTTATTTCTCTATAAACTATTTATCGGAGGGGTCAAGATGTCCGAAAAAATGCTGCCGTTGGACGACTTTTTGCAGCTTAGCACTGATGAGCAAGTGGAAAAATTAAAGCGTTGGAAGATGGATTACACGCTTAAAGACATTCGGGAAGCTTGGAACTTCAAGCATTCCGCGCAATATTATATGCTGCTGAAGAAGCTTCGGATTTACGAAAGAGTTGTTAATAAATCAGATAAGTTTTATCCCGTCCAAGAGCAGCTCATAACGAGAACGAATGCTGGCGGAGAGCGCGGCTGGTCCGGCCAGTCTGCTTTCGCGGAGCGCAAGCTTCCGTCGGATAGCTTCGATTACCATTTAAATACGACGCTAAGCGGACCTGCACTTGCAGACAAGCTGGAGCGTATCGCACATTTTCTAAAAGGCGAGCACAAGGAAGTATCGATAAAGCTGTCTATAGAAGCTGCGGAAATAGAAGTGGAAGAGCTGGAGTAAATAAAAAGAACCGAGTTTGGCGAAGTTGCCTGGCTCGGTTCTTCTTTTGTAGAAAAATGAAAATAAATGTCTGATACTGGAATATTATGTTTGTAAATAGTTTATTGCAAACGCAGCTTTCCAAGCTCGGAAACGAGCGCTTCTACCTCGCTGATGCTGAATTTCTCTTTTGAAGCGACTACTTCGTACAGATCTTTTATATCCTCATATTTATTGAGATCAAAGTTAGATGCCTGCATTGCTGCAGCGGAAGCCATTTTCAGCTTTGTTTTGATAACTTCAATCATAAACGCTACATTCTCTTGCGTTTGTAAGTTTAAATTCGTCATGGAGTGCCTCCTAAAGTTTTTGCGAGCCGAAGTCGGCTTCGGAAATGGGCTTGTTCGAACGTATTGCAATGCTGCAATTGTAACATGTTTCAAACGAGTATGACCACAAATTGAACAGTATCTTAAAATTGGATACAATTGAACTAGATACGATTGGCAATCGAAGACAGGGCAGGTGCAATACGACGGAACAGCTAACGAGCAGTGAATTGGAGTCCTTTTTTAGTGCCATTGCAAATAAGTATATGAATCGCAGCGGCATTGTATTTGTATGTATAGGCAGTGATCGTTCCACAGGGGACTCTCTTGGTCCATTAGTGGGAACGATGCTTAAGGAGAGAGGTTGGCCGAATGTCATTGGAACATTAGACAAGCCATGTGATGCGCATGCGGTTCAGCAAGCCGCTCAGTCGCTGCATAAAGATGACGTTGTCATTGCCATTGATGCATGCCTTGGCAAACCAACCTCCATCGGCCGTTTTATTTTGCACGAAGGACCGCTTGAGCCAGGAAAGGCAATCGGCCGCAGACTTCCAGCAATTGGGCACTATAGTATTGCAGGCGTAGTAAATGCTAACGGACCCAAGGCTTACTGGATGCTGCAAACGACTTCACTTTACCAAGTGATGCGTATGGCAAGCGAGATCGCGTGCGCGGTAGATTCAGCTTGGGGCCAGCATTCGGACAGCTTTTCTTATGTTAATCAAGCATTACAAATTCCATCCGTGTAGAGGAGCATGAACAAATGACAAATGAAAATAGCAAAAAAGTATACTCAATCGCACAGCGCAAGCTTTTTTTGAATAACGGATTGGAGCTTGCCTATTATGATTCCCATCCGGATGACGGAGGCGCAGCGGATGGCATTAGCGAGGTTGTCGTTTTGCTGCATGGCTACTGCGGAAGCTCTTCCTATTGGGAGCATATCTTGGATGGGCTAGAGCAATCTGTACGTATCATTGCGCCAGACGCACGCGGACATGGAAGAAGCTCTGCGCCAAGTGATGAGGTTTATACGATGGAATTGTATGCGGAGGATATTGCTGAGCTGCTTATCAAGCTGCAAATTCATAATGCAGTATTGCTTGGGCATTCCTTAGGGGGCTACATTACTCTTGCATTCGCTGAAAAATATGCGAAGAAGCTTTCCGGCTTTGGCCTGATCCATTCAACAGCGCTAGCAGATAGTGACGCTGCCAAAGAAAACCGTGATAAAGCAGCAGCGGCTCTCGAGCAAGATGGCGTGAAAACATTCGTTGATGGTCTTATTCCTAAGCTGTTTGCTCCCGCTAATGTGGAGGCTTTATCCGCTGAAGTTGAGCAAGGAAAGAAAATAGGCTATGGCACATCCCTGCAAGGCGCGATCGGCACAGCAAAAGGAATGAAGGCACGTCCAAACCGGACGCAGGTAATCGAGCAATCTGAGCTGCCAGTACTACTTGTTGCAGGGGTGTCAGATAAGGTTATTCCGGTGGAGAGTGTTTTTGCAGCATCAAACGGATCTACCGTGAAAGTGGAGCTTGGCAGCGCAGGTCATATGGGAATGATCGAAGAGCCGAAGCAATTGATCAATGCTATTCTTAGCTTTGTAAAGAATAAGCAGCAGTAGATTGGCGAGAGGGGGAACCAGATGTTTCAGCGCGATTATTTCATGCGAATGATTGAGCAAATGACAGAAGCAGTCGGTCAAATTATGAATTTGAGGCGAGAGCGCAAGCACGAGGAGGCTTTGCTCTACATCGATGAGCTTCTTGATACAAAGTTTAGGCTAAGCAGCAAGCTTATTCGTTCCCTTTCGGATGAAGACTTACTAAAAATGATGACTACGAACGGGATATTGGAAACGGATCATTTGCAAGCCATCGCTCTTCTGATGAAGCAGGAAGCTGAATTGACTGCCGACTTGGGACGCGAGGATGAGAGCTACATCGCGTATGTGAAGTCGCTGCATTTGTTTCTAAGATTATCGCTAGTAGATGCGGCGCCAACGATTACCGAGCCCCGCGAACAAATAAAGGAGCTGCTTGAGCGGCTGAAGCCATATGAATTGCCCCTTGCTACGAAACGTTTGTTAATGGAATGGCATGAAGCAGAAGGGCGTTATGACGCTGTTGAAAATATGATGCATGAGCTGCTTGAAGATAACGCGCTGACGAACGAGGAAGCAGAAGCAGCCTATAGACGAATGTTGCTGCAACCAGACGAGCGGCTAGAAGCGGGAGGGCTGCCGCGCGAGGAGATTGAGCAGGGAATTGAAGACCTTGCCAAGCAGCAAACAGACGATATAGCATAAGCGTACGTATAGTGAGCTTAGCTTCAAAACTGATTTAGGAGTGATTGGACAGCATGACGGAACAATGGCAGCAAGAAATTACGAAATGGATCACTGGCAAAGAGCTGCTGCAGGCTACGCTTAGCCAGCCGAAGCGGAAGGACGGAACCGCAGCGCCTAAAACAATCATTCGTCCCATTGAGATGAAGAACGGCTTGTTTTATCAATTTGAATATCATTTTGCAAACAAGGTTACGCATGACAATGTTGCAGAGCCGCAAGCGGCTGAGCGAGTCATCGATTTGCTGCAGGAGAACTATCGTCAGGCGCTTGTAAAAACGAACGAGGCTGACGTTCAATTGCTCTTTAGCAAAAAAGGGAAAGCAGCTATTTTAAAGAAACCGCCAACTGGTGATTCGAGCAAAGCGAATTTGCAGCATAACCGGCAGAAACAGCGTATTTTGTCTGAGAATCAAGCGGCCCCTTTTCTTGTTGAGCTTGGCATTATGACGCAGGAAGGGCTTGTCCACGCCAAAAAACAGGATAAATACAGACAAATCAATCGTTTTCTAGAGATGGTAACGGATGTGCTTGCTTATTTGCCAACGGACAGGGAAATTACGATCGTTGATTTTGGCTGCGGCAAATCTTATTTGACGTTTGCGCTTTACCATTTGCTTGCAGTGGAGCAGAAGCGGAATATTAACATTATTGGACTTGACTTGAAAGCCGATGTCATTGCTTTCTGTTCAGAGCTTGCGGAGAAGCTGGGTTATGACAAGCTTAAGTTTCTTGTAGGTGACATTGCTGAATATGAAGAGCTGCAAGCTGCTGATATGGTTGTCACTCTGCATGCATGCGATACGGCTACGGATGCTGCGCTTGCCAAAGCTGTTAATTGGGGAGCCTCCGTTATTATGTCGGTACCTTGCTGCCAGCATGAGCTGTTCAAGCAGGTAAAGAATGATGTACTATCACCGCTACTCTCTCAAGGCCTGCTGAAGGAGCGTTTTTCCGCACTCGCCACGGATGCCGCAAGAGGAACTTTGCTGGAGGTTTTGGGGTATAAGGTTTCGATGCTGGAATTTGTAGATCCAGAGCATACGCCAAAAAATCTGCTCATTCGCGCGGTTCGTTCAGAGCAGCATGGGCTTTCTATTAAAAAATGGGAAGAGTATGAGCAGTTCCGTCAGTTTCTGAACATTTCCCCGTCGCTGGAGCATATGCTTTCCGAACGATGGCCTAATCACATTTCCAAATAATATTGCTTATTGGCGAATGTTACACTTTGAATTTTTTGAGGGTAAGCAATTGTCGATAGTATTAACATTTGCTACAATGGAAGAAGATGGCTATCAAATGAATGGGTGAACCGTATTGGAATGGATGATCTGGCTAGACTTTAGTATGTTTCTAGTGCTGCTCGGCTTGTTTTTCTACGTGTTTGCCTCCAGCAACGTTACGATTTTGCATCGTATGTATTTGACTTTGCATGTCGTTTTTATGTGTTGGACGCTTTTTCAATTTGCGTCCCAGACGACAACTTCTGCACTCTTTAGACTATTTTACGTTTCCATATCGTATGTAGGGCTTTCTCTGCTTGGAATTGGATGGTTCGTATTCATCGTATATCTCACCGGCCAGTCGTATGTTATACGAAAGAGCCGGTTGTTCATTTTAGCGATGCCCGCGCTTATTTCTGTAGCTGTGGTTATCATTAACCCAAATGGCATGTTTCTACGAATTAACGATCAGCTAAGTCCCCTCAAGCAGCTAGAGCAAGGGCCGTTGTACTGGATTATGATTACGCAATTAATTGTTTATGTAACCGTTTCTTTTGTTATTATGTTCTACAAGCTGCGCGGCGAAAATTCGGTACGGCAGCGCACATTAATCAAAACCGCAATAAACGGCATGTTTGTACTCGTTTCGTTTGCTATAACAGATTTATTTATCAATGTTCTATTAATTGAAAAAATGAATCAATATATTCCGCTTATTTCAGTAGGAATGGCTGTTGCCGCTGTTTATTTGGTACATGCCATTAGACGGAACAAAGTACTAGATATTATTCAAACCGTACAAAGAGATGTAATGAATACGATGTCGATGGGTATTATCGTGCTTGATGAGAACGATATCATCATCGATGTAAATAAAGTAATAAAGCCGATTCTGAGGCTGCGCATTGGCGACAAGTTTAATTCCGCTCATCTAGGACCGCAATTCAAAGGCGAGGTTACTAGAGATATAGCTGCTTTTTTTGAAGAGCAGAATAAGCGTCCGATGGATAGGCTTGAGATGGAAATTGCAATTCAGCATGACAAGCATAGACATATTATCGTACAGTCTGCGCCTATATTGAACAATAAGAAGACATTGGTAGGCAGAGTACTGACCTTCCAGGATGTGACGGAGCTTCGCCTGCTAGTCGAAGAAACGAATGTTCAGAACGAGCTGCTTCAGGATCGGAATCGCGATCTGCTTATTATGCAGGACGAGCTGTTTCAAGCGAATAAGAAGCTTGAGCATATGGCGATTACTGACGGTTTGACCGGCTGCTATAATCGGCGTTACTTGCTTCATCAATTGGAGCAAGAAGTGATTGCAAACATTCGTTATGGCATACCCTTCTCTATATTTTTATTTGACCTCGATCATTTTAAATTGATTAATGATAAATATGGCCACTTAATTGGTGATGAGGTGCTTTGCGGCACGGTTGATGCCGTTAGAGGAGTTCTGCGATTTACGGATATATTAGCTCGTTATGGCGGAGAAGAATTTACGGTGTATTTGCCGCATACAAACCGAGACCAAGCTGATCAGATAGCGGAAATTCTTATGGAATCGGTTGAGCAAAATAAAATAAACACGGGAACCTCGGAGGAGCCGGTATCGGTCACGATAAGCATGGGCGTAATCTCTATTGAACATGTTGACCCAACCGATTTAGTTGATCCAAAAGCTTTTTTAAGAGAGTTGCTTGCACAGGCAGATGCCGCGTTATATGAAGCTAAGTATAATGGACGTAATCGGATTGTTAAACGAAAATTAGCCTAGCAGCCTGAACAGCATGTTTAGGCTTTTTCGTGTTTGCTGCATAGTCAGTTGGACATAGTTCTGATAAAATGGATTTGATCCGGTTACAATCGCTAAACTATCAAAGGCGGGAACTAATCTAATGAGAAAAACGCAGATTGGAATGGTCAAGCCGGGAGACAAGGTGGCTAAACCCATTTTTCAAGAAAACGGCAACGTGCTTCTAGGAGAAGGGGTTGAATTGAATGATCGTTACATCGATCGATTGCGGAACTTAGGCATCGATTTTCTATTCATAGAGGATGGGTTGACGGAGGATCTGATTCCTGAAGATACGATCCGTGATGAAACGCGTAAGCAAGCGGTCGATACTATTTACAAAACGATGAACTCCTTCAAAGACCAGACCGTATCAAAAGGGCGAACGATCGCACCAGATATGGGCCGCAACTTTCGGGCGGTATTCGGCCAAATTATGCAGGATTTATCCTCAAGACCAAATATGCTGGTTAATTTAACGAGCATTCATGCAATGGAAGGTTATTTATTTCAGCATTCCTTTAACGTGGCTGTGCTTTCAGGCATTATGGGCATGGCAAAGGGCTTTAATCGCAATCAGCTTGAAGAGCTTGGCATTGGCGCGCTGCTCTTCGATATCGGTATGACAAAGGTGCCGCCAAAGCTGCTGGCTCATACTGGCGGTTTATCGCTGGCGGAACGTGAAGTCATCAAAAGCCATGCGAAGGACGGGTTCGATATATTACGCAAGTATCACGATATATCTATCGTTTCTGCACACTGCGCGCTTCAGCATCATGAACGATTTAACGGATCAGGTTACCCGCGCGGGCTCAAGGAAAGCGAGATTCATATGTATGCTCAAATCGTAGGATTAGCGGACACTTTTGATGCATTAACTTCACCAAGGCCTTATCGCAAACGGTACACGGCAAGCGAAGCGATTGAGTTTTTATTTGCTGCCGGCGGCACTTTTTTTGATCTGGACTTGATTAAGCTGTTCTGTCGGCATATATCAATATATCCAGTTTCGACTTCGCTTTTGCTTAGCACTGGTCAAGTTGGTGTCGTTTCAGAAAATACGGAGCTCGCTGTCCATCGTCCCCGTGTACGAATTATTATGGAGCCAGACGGCACAATGCCGGCATCGCCTTATGAGATTGAGCTCAAGAACGAGCTTCATATTACAATCGTAAAGGAGTTGTAATTATTTTTTGTAGGAAATAGGCGTTATGTCTTTCGTGCTTACTTGAATATTAAACACAGATAGAAACCTTCCCTTAGAGGCAAATTGCTGCTAAAGTGGAAGGTTTCTTTTTTTGCAATAATGACAGAGTTGCTTTATATCTGGTACTTTTTAAGGTAAAATAATGAGAAATAGAGCTAATAGGGGGATGTGCGTACATTTATGGGATCATTACAGCACCACAAACTGTCCAAGCTCGAAGTGTTGCGAAGAGTGCTGTTTATTACACTAGGCGCTGCGCTCGTCTCAGTTGGGCTGGAAATCTTTCTAGTACCAAATCATATTATTGATGGCGGTATTGTCGGCATATCGATCATGGCCTCCTATTTAACGAAAGTGCCGCTTGGTCTTTTTCTCTTTCTTCTTAATCTTCCATTTTTGTTCCTTGGTTACAAGCAAATCGGCAAAACCTTTGCAATATCGACGCTGTACGGCGTTTCGGTCATGTCGCTAGGAACGTTTTTGCTTCATCCCGTACCGCCTCTTACGGTAGAGCCTTTTCTAGCTGCTATATTCGGCGGTGTCATTTTGGGCATTGGCGTTGGCATGGTTATTCGCTTTGGCGGATCGCTCGATGGTACCGAAATTGTTGCGATCGTGTTTAATAAGCGTATTCCTCTTTCGGTTGGCGAGACCGTTATGTTCTTCAACTTATTCATTCTCGGCAGTGCAGGCTTCGTGTTTGGCTGGGATCGGGCGATGTATTCGCTTATCGCGTATTACATTGCTTATAAATTGATTGATATCACGATCGAGGGCTTCGATGAATCAAAAGCGGTGTGGATCATTAGCGATGAAGCGAAGGAAATCGGCGCAGCGATTATGTCCCGCCTTGGACGCGGAGTTACTTACCTGCATGGCGAAGGCGGCTTTACTGGCGGCAGCAAACGCGTTATTTTTTGTGTCATTACGCGGCTTGAAGAAGCGAAGATGAAGTCGATTGTTCATGAGCTTGACCCTGTGGCGTTTCTTGCCGTCGGCAATATTCACGATGTGAAGGGCGGACGGTTTAAGAAACGGGATATTCACTAATGATGGTAGTAGAGCGTGTCTGAGAACTCTGAGGACAGCAAATTTTGCCGAATTTTCGTTCCATGCAAGGCGTGTTTGTGAAGGCGTACCAGGGGTACGTCAAGCAAACGGGACGAAGCAGGGGGCGAAAAGGCGGTGAAAGGTGCCACTGAACGGGTTTTCAGACATGCCCTAGTCAGTTTCTAAGAAATGCGAGGCCGATTTGGCTTGCACAACCACTTTTGCTTTGAGATGAAGGAGACCAGCAATTTGGATGAGTTTGCGAGTATTCATCATTGGACGGCAGGCAGGCAGGGAACTGCTTGGCAGCGCGAGCGCGGCGTGGTTATAGGGATAGGCGATGATACCGCCGTAGTTGATCACGCTTCTGCTGCGGATGGCATTGCTGCGCCAAAGCGGATGCTGCTGGCCGTTGACACGATGGTGGAGACGGTACACTTCAAGCCGTCAACGATGCGGGACGAGGATGTCGGCTATAAGGCGCTTGCCGCCAACATTAGCGATATTGCCGCGATGGGAGGCGTGCCTTTGCATGCGCTCGTCTCGGTCAGCGTGCCGCCATCGTATACGCCGGAGCGAATGCGGAGGCTGTATGATGGGCTGTACGAGTGCGCCGAGCGCTACGGGGTTGCCATTGTAGGCGGCGATACGACGTCGGCGCCGGAGCATTTGGTTGTCGCTGTAACGGTGGTTGGCACCGTGGAAGCAGGGCGTGAGCTGTGTCGCTCGGGCGCTAAGCCGGGCGATGCGGTGTTTGTGACCGGCGCCGTAGGCATGTCGGCGGCGGGATTGCATGCGCTCCTTGCAGAGGAGGAGCGCGCGGTGCTGCAGCCCGCGGATTTCAGCGCGGGTAGGGAAGGTTTGCTTGTGCAGGCGCATCAGCGGCCAAATCCTTCAGTGCGTGCGGGAAGGCTGCTGCTTGAGCATGGGAGCTGTCGTTCACTTAATGATGTAAGCGACGGCCTGGCGAGCGAAGCATGGGAAATTGCTGAAGCGTCGGGGCTTCGCCTCGTGCTGCATGAGAAGCTTCTGCCAAAGAGCGGCAGCTTGGCAGCTTACGCTTCAAGTCTAGGAATAGATCCGCTGGAATGGATGCTGTATGGCGGAGAAGATTACGTCTTGCTTGGCACGATAGCGCCTGAGTATGCGGAAGCGATGCGAGCAGCTTTTCACCTTGAAGGTATTCCTTTTTTTATTATTGGGGAAACCGAGATGGGTGAGCCCTCTGTTGAGCTCATTCGACATGATCAAGCTTATATGGAAAAAGAGTCGCTGCCTCATTTGGAGAAGAGAGTTTTGCTTAAGAAACGCGGATATAATCATTTTTCGACATGAACGGGTGAATAGCATGCAACAACAGATAAGCCATGCCACTTGGCTGGCACAAACGGAACAAGACACTGTAACGCTAGCCGAACAGCTTGCAGCTTGGGTAAAACCAGGTACATTGCTTGCATTGGATGGTGATCTGGGCGCGGGAAAAACTAGATTTTCACAAGCTTTTGCAGGTGCAATCGGTGTGAAAGGCATTGTGAATAGTCCGACTTTTACAATTATAAAAGAATACGAAGGGAATCAGCTTCCCTTTTATCATATGGATGTCTACAGGCTGTCGCTGGAGGAAGCGGATGAGCTTGGTTTGGATGATTATTTTTATGGCGATGGCGTAACGATTGTGGAATGGGCTAGCTTGATTAAGGAGCTGCTGCCAGCTGAGCGGTTGGAGCTGTATATTGAGCATCTTGGCGATGAAGCACGGCGTATACAATTGACCGGCTACGGTGATATTTACGCAGGCTGGTGTGAAGTTTTAAGCAAGTTAGGAGCAGACAGATGAGTAATGAGCAGAGAATTCAAGCGGGACCGATACTCGCTTTAGATACGTCCACGGCGTCGATGGCAGCTGCTATCGTTAGCGGTCATGAGGTGCTTGCGGAAATTCAAACGTTAGCGGAAAGAAACCATTCTGTACACGTTGTGACGCATATTCAAGAAATGCTGCGAAAAAGCGGCCTTGCTACTACGGACATCGAGGCGATTGCGGTTGGGAATGGACCAGGATCATATACAGGAATGCGTATCGCGATCTCTGTAGCAAAAACGTTGGCATGGGTATGGAACAAGCCGCTGGTGAGCGTGTCCAGCTTGGAGGCCATAGCATATGGTGCTTGGCATCAGCAGGTGAGCGGAAGTGCGGAGCTGGAGAAAGCGCGTAATGGCGAGCATTGGGTATTTCCGATTATGGATGCAAGGCGCGGTCAGGTGTATACATCGGCTTTCTCGATGACGGATGCGTCTGAATGGGCTCGCTGGCTGGATGATGGCGTTCGTATTATGAAGGATTTTGTAGATCAGCTTGAGCAGCGATTAGCGAATTTGCCGGCTGGAAGCATAYGGAGCATCTCACTCGTCGGCGACCTGTCGCTTCACGAAGAAAGCGCGATGCGCTTGAAGCAGATTGGCGAGGCAGCAGGCGTTATCGTTCAGCTTCAACCCTTTATCCAAGAGGGCAAATGGATAGCAGAGCTTGGCCTCAAAAGACTGCAGTCAGGTCTATTAGAAGATCCGCATACTCTTATTCCTAACTACACTCAGCTAACTGAGGCTGAGGTCGTATGGAAGGCAAAGCAGGCAGGTGAAGCTAAGGCATGAAATTAGAAGTGAACAAACTCATTTTTCGAGCGATGACCATGGCAGACATACCCGCTATCGTTGCGATTGAACAGGAAGCCTTTACGAGTCCATGGACTGTGGAAGCATTCACGAATGAGCTCATGAACAACTTATTTGCTCGCTATATGATTATGGAATATGAGGATCAAATAATAGGCTACGGCGGCATGTGGGTTATTATGGACGAAGCACATGTAACGAATATTGCGGTACGCTCAGATTATCGCGGGCAAGGTTTAGGAAACTGCTTGCTTAATGAGCTTCAGCGGACGGCAGTTTTCTTTGGCGCGGTAAAGATGACGCTAGAGGTTCGTCCCTCCAATGAAATTGCGCAAAGCCTTTATCGGAAATACGGTTTTGAGCCTGCCGGCGTACGCCCGCGGTACTACTCGGACAACAATGAAGACGCGCTTATAATGTGGGCTGAGCTAGACAAAGAGCGGTTGAAGGTAAGGGAGCAATGAATGTGAATCAATCGAAACAGGCAGTGAATGAACGGCCAGTAAATGATCTTGTTTTGGCGATCGAAACGAGCTGCGACGAAACGTCAGCGGCGGTTATTCGCGGTGGAAAACATATTTTATCGAACGTCGTATCCAGCCAAATTGAAATCCATGAACGATACGGCGGTGTAGTTCCCGAGATTGCATCACGCAAACATGTAGAGTCGATTACATTGATAATAGAACAGGCTGTCAAGGAATCAGGGCTGACGCTAAAGGATATGTCTGCTATCGCAGTCACACAAGGTCCCGGTCTTGTAGGGGCTTTGCTCGTAGGTATTGTAGCGGCCAAAAGCCTGTCTATGGCATTAGATATTCCATTGATCGGTACGCATCATATTGCAGGTCATATTTATGCAAATGAGCTCGTTCATGACATTATATATCCATGTATGGCGCTAGTTGTTTCGGGGGGCCATACAGAGTTAGTGCTGTTGAAAAGTGAAGGTGATTTCAAAGTCGTTGGCCGTACTAGGGATGACGCAGTCGGTGAAGCGTATGACAAGGTAGCGCGGGCACTGCATTTGCCTTACCCAGGCGGACCGCATATCGACAAGCTTGCAGTCGAAGCAGAGGAATCGATTACTTTGCCTCGTGCATGGCTGGAACCGGATAGCTATGATTTTAGCTTTAGCGGCTTGAAATCAGCAGTACTAGCGGTTATTAATCAGACGAGAATGAAAGGTTTAGTCCTGAATGAGGCGGCACTTGCTCGCGGATTCCAAGAGTCAGTCACTGAGGTGCTCGTCACAAAAGCTCTGCGCGCAGTCAAACAATATGGCGCGAAGCAGCTGCTGCTTTGCGGCGGTGTGGCAGCGAATAAGGGCTTGAGGGCAGCTTTAAGTGCAAAGTGCGTGTCAGAACGTGTGCCTCTGCTCATACCGCCAAATTCGTTGTGTACAGATAATGCTGCAATGATTGGAGCAGCGGCTTATTTGAAGCTAAAACGGTCGCAATTCACAGATCTTGACATGAAAGCTGATCCTGGTTTATCCCTTGAGAGCTGGTCAGTGAGCAATATGCCGCATTCATTGGCCGAATAGGGGTTAATAAAAAATATTTTCAATTGGAATTGACAGACAATTTATTAGAGCATATAATAAGCAACAATACTTCAAACTTCAACTTCATACGTTACAAACGCAAAGAACAGGAATAGTAAAGCTTGTCCGGGAATGTCTGAAACGTCACTATGAATGTGCATCATTCATACGTCGTTATGACACAAGAGAGCTGCGGGATGGTGCAACGCAGTCGAAGGATGCTTGAAACTCGCCTGGGAGCGGAACAGTGGAAACGATGGCAGCATGAGTACATGCTGATAGCCATGCAGGTACATTGTTACGGTTAACCACCGTAATCGGGTGCATGTGAGTCAACATCCGGAGTTGGCCATATGCTTAAGTTGGGCGTCCCTGCTCGTTTGCGAACGTATGGGTGTCAACAAGGGTGGTACCGCGCGGGTCATAATAACCTGTCGTCTCTTGATTCAAGAGATGACAGGTTTTTCTTGTTGTCTTGAAGTGAAGGATTTAACGATTTAATGAGCAGCAACAATCCATATAGAGTAAAAACGCAATGAACAGGAGCAGTAGAACAGTAGGCTGGCAAAACGAATTTCAAGATATGTTCATCAAAAGCGGATGAACGAATTGAAATCGTACAGAGAGCTGCGGGGTGGTGTGACGCAGTCGAAGCTGAGGTTTGAATCTCGCCTGGGAGCGGAACGTGGGAAGCAAGCTGTCATAAAAGACAGTTTTTGTCTACAACGTTACGGTTAGCCGCCGTCATCGGGCATTTAAGCGGGCTCGGTTCCCGCAGCAAGCTATTCAATATTGCCTTTTGCAAGACAGCATTGTTTAAGCTTCTGCAGCAAGAACCGGTCAATTAGAGTGGTACCACGGCAGCGTAAGCGCGTCGTCTCTTACAAGGAGACGTCGCGCTTTTTTTTGTACCCAAAAATGAAAAAATACATCCAAACGAATCCCTAGGAGGAATTAACAATGACAAACGAAATGAAAAAAATCCAAATTTTTGATACAACTCTTCGTGATGGGGAGCAGTCACCAGGTGCTTCAATTGATCCTGAACGTAAAATTATTATTGCACGCCAGCTTGGCAAGCTTGGCATTGATGTTATTGAGCCAGGTTTCCCGGTTTCCAGCCCAGGCGAATTCGCGGCTGTACAGCAAATTTCACGTGAGCTTCAGCATGTAGAGATCGCAGGTTTTGCGAGAGCGGTAAAGGTTGATATTGACGCTGCAGTGAAAGCGACACAGGATGCAGCACGCAGACGCCTTCACTTGTTTATATCCTCCTCCGATATTCATCTTAATCATCAGCTTCGCAAATCTCGGGAAGAGGTCATTAAGATTGCGAGAGATATGGTTGCTTACGGCAAGCAATTCGTAGATGAAATCGAGTTTTCTGCAATGGATTCCACACGATCTGGCAGAGACTTTGTCATTCAGCTCGTTGAGGCGGTTATTGCGGAAGGTGCGACTATCATTAACCTGCCCGATACGCTTGGTTATGCTATGCCAGAGGAAATGAGCGAGCTGTTCCGCGCGGTGCGCAAGCAAGCCAGAGGCGGAGAAACGGTGAGATACAGTGCCCATTGTCATAATGACCTAGGCCTTGCTGTAGCTAACAGTATTTCGGCTATTAATGCAGGTGCTACACAAATTGAAGTAACTGTAAACGGGATTGGCGAACGAGCGGGCAACTGCTCTCTTGAAGAGCTGGTTATGGCAATAGAAACGCGCAAGGATGCTATTCAAGCAGAAACAAACATTAAAATTAGCGAAATTTATGAAACCTCTCGTTTGGTTAGCCGCGCTATGCATTTCCCGATTGCCTACAATAAGCCAATCGTTGGCCGCAATGCATTCCAGCATGAATCGGGCATCCATCAAGACGGCTTGCTGAAAAACCGCAACACGTATGAAATTATGGATCCGGAAGCGATGGGCATTTCGCGGAACATGATTATATTAGGCAAACATTCCGGCCGCCATGCGATTAAACATCGCCTTGCTGAGTATGGCATCGATATGACAGAAGTGCAGCTGCAGGATGTGTACGATAAATTCAAGGAAGTCGCTGATGCTCAAAAAATGGTGACAGATGATGAATTGATTCGTATCGCAGGTGAGCTGACACAGACGCAGCCTGATCCATATGTACTGGTTGATCTGCATGTTCACGCGGGTACGCAGCCTTCACGTACAGCGACGGTTACCATTCGTGAGAATGAGTTTGGTGTAGAACAATCTTATATCGCAATGGGAGGCGGCCCCATTGAGGCAGTGATCCATGCCATTCAACAAGCGATTCCAGTAGCAGCGGAGTTCGAGGATTTGGAGCTTCATTCGCTATCAACCGGCGAGGATGCGCACGGTGAAGCGGTCGTCAGCATTATTCATCAACAGAAACGATTCCGCGGTACATCCATTCATAGTGATATTGTGCTTGCAGCTGCTCAAGCCTATGTTTCAGCGTGCAATCAAGCAGTTATGACGACAGGAAGCAGAGTGGTAGAAGAAATCCAAGCTAAAGCTGCCAACTAATTTCAGATAAGGCCAACGGATTGCTTTTCCCATAGTAGAGTGAGTTCTCTCTATTATGGGAATAAGCGCTGCTGTCGGCATAAAACCTCAAGGAGGTATATGCGATGAGTAAAATTATTCAATATTATAATCAGTTTGATGAATGGGGGCGTCTCGATAGAGCGCCCCTTGAGTTTATCGTCAACTGGCATTTTATTCGAAATTACTTGCCTGAGCGTGGACATATTTTGGATAATGGCGCCGGGCCCGGAAAATATGCGATGGAACTAGCTGATAGCGGCTATGATGTCACGTTAACAGATTTGACCCCAAGGCTGGTACAATTAGCCGCTGAGAAGGCAGAGGAGCTTGGGCTTACAGATCGTTTTAAAGGTTTCCACGTTGCAGAT
The DNA here is from genome assembly GCF_052113545.1 of Paenibacillus sp. TAF43_2. Lineage (NCBI taxonomy): Bacteria > Bacillati > Bacillota > Bacilli > Caryophanales > Paenibacillaceae > Paenibacillus > Paenibacillus sp. TAF43_2. The sequence continues at coordinate 399 of NZ_JBFRDK010000030.1, read as the reverse complement.
GCTAGAAGCTTGAGCTCGTTTGCCGACGAGACATTTGATGCTTCATTGATGATGGGGCCGCTCTATCATTTACAGAAGGAAGAGGATCGTGAACAGGCGGTTAAGGAGCTATATCGTGTAACACGGAGCGGAGGTTATGTGTTTATCGCCTTTATGACACGTATTAGGCATTTGCTTACTGCTCTTGCTTATCCGCAAAGCTGGAAGCCTCTCGATTCAATGGATGAGATTCAGCAGTTTATGGATTCGGGCGTTTTTAATCATTCAGATGAAGGCAGATTCACGGGAGCCTATTACTATGATATCGATACGATTACGCCGTTTATGGAAGCGCAAGGATTTGAAACGGTCAAGTTGATTGGTTCCTCCAGCGTTGCAGGAGCCCTTACAACGGAGCAG